>JASLSL010000281.1 GCA_030743445.1 Alphaproteobacteria bacterium | reverse complement strand
CGTAGAAGGTAAAAGCTTTCCCGAGCCAGTATTTTCAATTCGACGAATGTCTTGACCATGGCCAGGCGTCTCAAAATGTAGCCGGGCCGCAAATAAAACCGACGGCGCGCGAGCCGGTGATAAGTCGCGAGAACGTCGTCGCTGATTTTCGGGGAGAACGATTTTACCTCGGCGCCGCTCTGGTCGTAGCAATCGACCGCGTCCAGGTCCCCCAACGACTTCAGATAGTCGTCGACCCGCGGCACGTAGACATTGAAGGACGCGAAATCCAATTCCAGCGAGGTCGAATAGTCGACGATATCCCGCAGGTCGTCGACCGTATGGGTCGCCTCGCCCAACATGAAGGTGCCAACGGTCCGTATACCGTGCTCTCGGCATAAGTCGATCGCACTGTCTATTTGACTCGTCACCAAATCCTTTTTCGTCGCCTCCAAATTGTCATCGTTGCCGAATTCGACCCCGAAAATTATCGTATGGCAGCCCGTCGCCTTCATGAGGCCGATGTTGCTCTGGTTGATCGTATCGGCCCGGCTGAAGCACACCCAGCTGAACCGGTAGTCCTTTTCCCGCATTTGTTCCAGCAGGTTGCGCGTATTCTTCTTGTTCGCGCCGAAGGTCTGATCGGCGAAATAGATTTCCTTTATTCCTCGCTCCTTCAGGTAATCCAACTCGCCGATGATGTCGGCGACGCTTCTGTATTTGTAACCCAGCGTGCTCATGATGCAGAACGTGCATCTGTAGGGGCACGAATAGTCGGTGAGCACCGTTGCGAACGGCTTCCGCCTGATGAACGAGTACTCGTACTTCGCCAGCGGAAAGATGTCGTGCGGGGGGATCCCGATACTAATTTCCTCGACCTTTTTCCTCGGATTCGAAATATTTCGGACAATATTATTGTCCTCGTCTTTGTAGGATATATCCTCAAACTCTCTTTTTACTCCTGAACAATAGTCTATTATTTCGGAAGACGAGAAATCGTAAAGTATAGCGTCCAGAAAACTGTTACCGAACAGCAGTTCCAGATTCGAGCCGAGCAGAATATCGCCCGATCCAACCAGGCGGGTCGAAGGCAGGGCGGCCTTGATCTTGCCGAACAGAGCGAAGTCCTCGCGCCACGAGACGTATCCGGTCAGCGTTACGACAATGTCGGGGCGCAACTCGGACAATCGTTCCAACAGGCGATCGGGAGATATATTGTCGATGATGCAGTCGATGTATTGCAGTTTGCACGAAGACTTCAAGTACGCGCCGATGTATAGAAAATCGACGGGTGTATAGGAATAGTCCGACTTCGACGTCTTACTACAGTAATAATCCCGGATATAGTTCTTCTTTCCGGGAGGATTAAGTAAAACGACTAATTTTTCACTGATCATGGCTTAGATGCTAAAGCCGTCCCCGGAGGCGAAAAGACGGTCCTTTGCAGGCCTCGAATTTTACCCGCAGTTTCGAACATCTCGATCCGCCTCTTCACGCCGCTGTTCGTCGCCGGGTTATTCGCCATGCCGTGTACAGATACGAACACTTGATTTCCGCCCCGCGGACGTGTCCAGCAATATGGTTCGACAATGAGCGACGGGCAACTGTTTCTTCGATGTCGCGAGGCTCGGCCGGACCAAGCCATGGCGTAATATTCCAACTCGGCGACGTTCGAGCCAGGCGGGACCGGCTGGCGAATGCGGCGGTTGGTCGGCGCCCTTCCCCCGATCCACGCGATGGTCTAGGTTGCGCGCGTGCCGCCTTAGCTCAGTTGGTAGAGCAGCGGTTTTGTAAACCGCAGGTCCCGGGTTCGATTCCTGGAGGCGGCACCAGTTCTCTATCTACCGTTTGTGATAACCACACCCTTTGCCTCGTGCTCGTTGCCGAACCGGTCAACCCGCATGATATCCGTGGTCAATTGACCGCCTTTCTCCAGTAGCGGAAGCAAACATTTAGGGGAAGGACGCCCGCCGGCGTCTGGGTGTTCGAAAAGAAATAGCCTGGAATTTGCCAGCGGCGGCCGGTTGCCGCATGCTAGGCGGGTAACGCCGCCCCAGGGAAAGGATCGAAATGGCCCGCAAGACGAGTTACGGATTCGAACGCAGGGAACGCGAGAAGGCGAAGGCCGCCAAGAAAGCGGCGCGCGCGGCGGCCAGGAAGGAAAAGGCCGACCGGCGGAAGGCCGAGAAGGCCGGCGAGGTCTACGAGCCCGACCGGGCTGACGGGGCCGGTGAGACCGGCGCGCCGGAAGACGCGGAACGGTTACCGCCCCAGGACTGACCTTTGCCCCGCCGGATTGGATGAACTATCTTTGCTGCCCGAATCGGCGCGCCGGCTCGCGGCGCAATGGGTAAGGTCGAATTCATGGGGACGTAAGCTAAAGAGCAAGAGGAGAATAAGAATGGCAGTCACCAAGCTGGCGGAAAAATCGAAGATGAGCGATGCCGAATGGGAGACGAGGTGCAACCTCGCTGCGCTCTACCGCGTCGTCCACAAGCTGAAATGGACCGACCTCGTCTACACCCACCTCTCGGCCCGGGTGCCGGGAGAGGACAATCATTTTCTCATTAATCAGTACGGCGAGATGTTCGACGAGGTGACCGCGTCCAGCCTGGTCAAGCTCGACCTCGACGGCAACGTCATCGGCGCCGACGGTGAGTTCAACTTCGCCGGTTTCACGATCCACAGCGGCTGCTACATGGCGCGCCCGGACGTGAATTGTGCCGCCCACCTGCACACAACCGCCAGCATCGCCGTCGCCTCGCAGAAGGACGGGCTGCTGCCGCTCTCGCAGCATTCGCTCTACGTCCTCTCGGACGTCGCCTATCACGACTACGAAGGACCGGCGGTCGACCTCGACGAGCGCGAGAGCCTCGGCCGCGACATCACGGAGGCCAACTGCATCCTGTTGCGCAACCATGGATCGCTGGCGCTCGGCCGAACGATCCCCGAGACGTTCCGCAACATGTATTACATGGAGGTCTCGTGCCAAATTCAGATCGCGGCGCAGTCGACCGGCGCCGAGCTGATCATGATGCCGGACGAGGTCGTCGAGGTGACCGGCGAGCGCAAGATGGAGCGCTTCCGCAAGAACGACGCGGGACAGCTCGAATGGGACGCGATGGTCCGCAAGCTCGACCGCGAGGGCTCGGACTTCCGGACCTGACCGCCGGCCGGACCGCAAACGACATCGGGGCCGTCCTTCGGGGCGGCCCTCGTTGTTTGACAGGTGGCGCTGCGGCACAATCCAAGGACCTCAACCGCCCAAGAGGGTAGGCCCATGTCCAATCAACCATCGCCAAGACACCCGATGTACGACGACGCGACCGAGACCGTGCGCGAACAGATTCGCCGCTTCTGCGCAGCCGAGATCGAACCCCACGGCGAGGCCTGGGAGGAGGACGGCACCTTCCCGCGCGAGCTCTACCTGAAGGCCGGGGCGGCCGGCATCCTCGGCCTCGGCTTTCCCGAGGAATACGGCGGCGCCGGCGGCGAGATTCTCTATTACTGCCTGGCGCGCGAGGAGCTCAGCCGTTGCGGATTCGCCGGCGTTCGCGTCGGACTGATGGCGCACGGCATCGGCTTGCCGCCGATCCTCGCCCTCGGCACGGAAGAGATGAGGCAACGGGTGGCGCCCGCGGTCCTCTCGGGCGAGAAGATCATCTGCCTCGCGATCTCCGAGCCCGACGCCGGCTCCGACGTCGCCAATATCCGCACCGCCGCGCGGCGCGACGGCGACCACTATGTTGTCAACGGGCAGAAGACGTTCATCTCGAGCGGCATGCGGGCGGACTATTACACCGTCGCGGTGCGCACCGGCGGCGAGGGCATGGGCGGACTCTCGCTATTGCTGGTCGAGAAGGGCATGGAGGGCTTCTCGCAGACCGAGCTGAAGAAATCCGGCTGGTGGACCTCGGACACCGCGACGCTCTACTTCGACGACGTCCGGGTCCCGGCGGAAAACCTGATCGGCGAAGAGAACCACGGCTTCATGGGCATCATGCACAACTTCAACCTAGAGCGCCTCGGCATCGTCGCGACCGTGCTCGGCGCCACCAAGTGCTGTTTCGAGGAGACCGCGCGCTACACGACCCAGCGCAAGACCTTCGGCAAGTACCTCCGCGAGCACTAGGTGGTGCGCCACAAGCTGGTCGACATGGCGACCAGCATCCAGGCGATGGAGGCGATGCTCGACGCCGCGATCTGGAAGGTCACGCAGGGCGAGACCGCGGTGCCCGACATCGCCATGCTGAAGAACTTCGTCACCTCGGCGCACGAGCGCTGCGCCTCGGACGCGGTGCAGCTCCACGGCGGTGCGGGGATCATCCGCGGCCACAAGGTCGAGCGCATCTTCCGCGAGTCGAAGATCCTCTCGATCGGCGGTGGCAGCACCGAGGTGATGAAGGACCTGGCGGCCAAGCAGCTCGGCCTTTAGGCTCCCTCACCCCGCCGCTACGCGGCCACCCTCACCCGCTCGCATTCGCTCGCCACCCTCTCCCGCAAGCGGGAGAGGGTTATTCGAGCCCCTCTCCCGTGAGAGCGGGAGAGGGAGGGGCCCGCCGCGAAGCGGTGGGAGGGTGAGGGTCCGGCCTCACTCCTCGTCCAAGACCTTGGGGCGGACGGCGCGGTGGAAGCCCTCGAAGGGCAAGGTCGGTTCGCCCCTTCGGATCGTCGCGTGGACCGGCTTGTTGGGCACGCCGCCGTCGACCCGGATGCAGCTGCCTGTGATGTAGCCCGCCGCCGGCGACAGCAGGAACACGATGGCGGCGGAAATTTCGGCCTCGGTCGCGATCCGGGCCAAGGGACTGTGGCCCGGCAGGGTCTTGGTTCGCTCGCGCACCTCGCCCTCGTAGGTATCCAGCCCGGAGGACGCGACCCAGCCCGGCGCCACCGTGTTGACCCGGACCCGCGCGTGCGCCCATTCCATCGCCGCGGTCTCGGTGAAGCTCAGCATACCGGCGCGCGCCGCGCCGGAATGCCCCATCGAGGCCATCGAGCGCCATATGTCGGCGATGATGTTGACGATGGCGCCACCGTGCTGCTCCATCGACTGCAGGTAGACCTCGCGGCTCATCAGGAACCCGCCGGTGAGGTTGGTGCGCACCACGGTCTCCCAGCCCTTCTGCGAGATGTCCTCGAGCCGGGCCGGAAACTGACCGCCGGCGTTGTTGACGAGGCCATGGATCGGGCCGTTGCGCCCAACGATCGTGGCGACCGCCGCCTTGACCTTGTCTTCCTCGCGGATGTCGAAATCCTCAAGATCGACCGCGCCGCCGTCTTGGCCGATCTCCTCCGCGGTCGCCTCCAGCTTCTCGCGCCGGCGTCCGGTGATCACGACCTTGGCGCCGAGGGAGGCGAGCTCGTGTGCGGTGCACCGGCCGATGCCGCTGCCGCCGCCGGTGACGATGATGGTCTGGCCTTCGAACAGGCCGGGCTTGAAAACTGATTCGTATCCCATCGGCGCGGTTCCTCCCCAAGCGGAGCTTAGCCGCTGGCCCCGGCACGGCAAAGCCCGCCGGCTTGCAAAGCCCGCCGGCTTGACCGGCGCGGTTCGCGGACAATGTTACTCGCAATAAAAAATTATGGCCTGCGCCGGCGGAGGGACTCCTTGAGCGACAAACCGACCGACATGTCGCGGATCGAGCTGATCGATCCGGCGACCGCAAGAACCTGGATCGAGGCCGGCGCGGCGATCGTCGTCGACGTACGCGAGACCCACGAATTCACGACGGCCCACATCGAGGGGGCGACGCTCGTGCCACTGTCGATCTTCGATCCCGCCGCGGTCCCGCCGCACGACGACAAGAAGCTGTTGCTGGTCTGCGCCAGCGGCGTGCGCTGCGGCATGGCGGCGGAACAACTCGCCGCGGCCGGGTTCATGGAAATGTACCGCCTCGAGGGCGGGTTGATGGCCTGGTACGAGAACGGCGGCCCCCTGGTCTCGGGAACGTGACCCCCGCCGCATATTGAACTCCCTTCTCATGCGGCGCATTATGCCGCGCGACTTCGCAATCAGAATCGCAATCCGTCGGCCGGAGTCTCCGCGACAGGCGCCGCTTCAGACGTGACGCTCGCGGGCCGGCGGTTACTCGCTGAAGGACAAGCGGCGTCGATGCATATCTACCTGCCGATCGCCGAACTTTCGGTCAACGTGTTCGTCGTGCTGGGCCTCGGCGCGGGCGTCGGCATGCTGTCGGGCATCTTCGGCGTCGGCGGCGGGTTCCTGATGACGCCGTTGTTGATCTTCCTCGGCGTGACCCCGCCGGTCGCGGTCGGCACCGAGGCCAACCAGATCGTCGCCGCCTCGGTCTCGGGCGTGCTCGCGCACTGGCGGCGCGGCAACGTCGACTTCAAGATGGGCGCGGTGCTTTTGATCGGCGGCATCGTCGGCTCGACCTTCGGCGTCTGGCTGTTCAGCGTGTTACGCGAGCTCGGCCAGATCGACCTGGTGATCCGGCTGTCCTATGTGATCTTCCTCGGCGCGGTCGGCGCGATGATGATGGTCGAAAGCCTGCGCGCGCTCCGCCGCAGCCGCACTCAGGCCGGCCGTGGCAAGCTGCACCAGCACAATTTCCTGCACGGGCTGCCGTTCAAGATGCGGTTCCGCAAGTCGAAGCTCTATATCAGCGCGCTGCTGCCGCTGATGGTCGGCGTCGTCGTCGGCGTGCTGGCGGCGATCATGGGCGTCGGCGGCGGCTTCATCATGGTGCCGGCGATGATCTACCTGCTTGGCATGCCGACCACGGTCGTGGTCGGAACCTCGCTGTTCCAGATCATCTTCGTCACCGCCAATGCGACCTTCCTGCAGGCGACGTTCAACCAGACCGTCGACGTGGTGCTTGCGTTCCTGCTGCTGGTCGGCGGCGTGATCGGGGCGCAGCTCGGCACCACGCTCGGCGCCCGGCTCAAGGGCGAGCAGCTGCGCAGCCTGTTGGCGCTGATCGTGCTCGCGGTCTGCGGCAAGATGGCGTTCGACCTGCTCGCGACGCCGCTCGACGTCTATTCGATCACACTGGCGGGAGGGCACTGACCGTGTTGAAGCGCCTCGCCCTCGCCCTCGCATTGCTCGCCGCCACGGCGCCGGGCGCCCGCGCCGGGCCGCTGGTCGCCGATCTTTCGGAGCATCTGGTCGCCATCACCACCGGCTTCACCGGCGCCAAGGTGCTGCTGTTCGGGGCCACCGACGGCGACGGCAAGGTCGTCGTCGTGGTCCAGGGCCCGCGCGAGACGATCACCGTCCGCCGCAAGGAGCGGGTCGCGGGCGTCTGGGCCAACCGTGACGCGGTGACCTTCGACAAGGCGCTGTCGTTCTATCAGGTCATGGCGAGCGAGGAGATGGACGAGTGGTTGCCGCTCGCCCTGCGCGAGCAGCAGCAGATCGGCGTCGAATACCTTGCCTTCAAGCCGCGCGGCGAGGTCGGCCCGGCGATGGCATCCGACTTCCACGAGGCGTTGATCCGCAACAAGCAGCGTCTCGGGCATTACGACGTATTGGAAGGCAAGGTCTCGATCATCGGCGACCGCCTGTTCCGCACGGATGTGTACTTCCCGGCCAACGTGCCGACCGGCATCTACACGGTCGAGGTCTTCCTGGTGAAGGACGGCGAGATCAAGAGTGCCCAGAAGACACCGCTCTTGATCTCGAAGACCGGGTTCGAGGCCGAGGTGTTCCGCATGGCGCACGAGTTCTCGGCACTCTACGGCATCGCGGCGCTGATCATCGCGGTCGCCGCCGGATTGATGGCTAACGCGGTGTTCCGGAAGAGATAAGTCGAGGGCCGCCGTTATTTTTTTCGGCCCGCGCCGGGCGCACCGCCCTCGCCGACGACGACGAACGGCGCCCAGAACAACGGGTGGCCGTAGAACGGTTTTTCGTCGTCCGCCATCAGCGCCAACATCGAGCGTTGCAGGGCCTCGGCGCGCCCGATCTCGGGATTCCGCGCGCGCTCCGCCAACATGGCCGTCGTCAGCTTGACCGCAGCACTTGTTTCGACCGGCCAATGCGAGACCAGAAGGGCGCGCGAGCCGGCATAGAAGAACGCCTTAGCGAGCCCCGACAGGCCTTCCGCACCCGGCGTCCCATCCGCCGCCGCCGTGTTGCAGGCGCTGAGGATCACCCAGTCGGCGTCGAGCTTCAATTGCGCCACCTCGCTGGCGGTCAACAGTCCGTCGTCGTGGCTCGTCCCTTTCGCCGGCGGCGTCAGCACCAGCGCCGGCTCCGCGAGCCCCTTGAGCTCGCCCGCGAGCAGGCCATGGGTTGCGAAGGCGATGACCCGGCCGTCCGCCAAGGCGCCGCTCTTGACCCAGGTCTCCGTCGCCTCGCTTCCCAGGGTCAGTGCCTCATCTCCCACGCCGAGCGACTTCGCCAGGGCCATGAGCTCATCCGCGGAATCCGGCAGGGACGGCAACTCGCGCACCAACTCCACGTCGGCGACGCCACGCGTTGCCAGCAATTCGGCGATATCGATCCCCCGGCCCGAGCCCGTCTCGCCGTCGAGCTTGGGATCGCCGATGCCGATAAACGGTTTCGAGGCCGCGCTGCCCTTGGTCACTTTGCGGAGCGCGCGGAGTGCGGAGACCGAGGGCAGCGTCGTCATCGCGTATTTTCGCGCGAGCCACGGAACCTGGCGGTAATCCGTGGAGTCGATCAAAAAATCCATGCCTTCCTTCTCCGGCGGTTGCTTCGTCACCAGCACGCCGAGCGGCAGGCTCTGCAACGCGCTGTCCGGCACGACGAAGACGTGGCGCGCGCCGGCCAGTCGCCGCTCCGCCGGGACGAATATCTTGCGGTAGAGATCGTACGCGCGTTCCGTATCGAACCTGGGGATGCTGCCTTCCTCGATCCGCACCCCCCTGCGCAACGCGGTGACCGCCCTGGCGAGCGAGGCGCCGCCGTACTCGACTCGGTGGATCTCCGCGTAATCCTTCCGGACCACCCAGATGAAGGTCGTCTTGTCCCAGACCGCATAGGCCAATAGCGCTTCGTCGTCGCCGAGAAGACCCTGGATTTCGGCAATCGATACCGGGCGTGGCGCCGCCAGTTCGGCATAATCGGGGAAATCCTTGGCAAGATCGTCACTGAGTTCCTTCAAACGCCGATCCAGCACTTCGAGCTCGTCATGCAGGCGCGCTTCCTCCGTCGTTTCGCGCGCCGCAGCTGGCCGACCCATCGCCTTGACCACCTCGCCATCCAGCCGCCGCCAACGCTGCACCGCGTCCTGATGGGCCCTGACCCTATCGGCGAGGACGCCGTCCCCCGCCGCGAACCGCGCCGACATCCGGTCAATGGCCGTGCCGGCGCTCGTCGCGAGCGCCATCTGGCCGACCTCGAACGATTCAGAGATCAGCGGCGCCAATCCGTCGGAAGCGAGTTCCAGGAAATCGAACGCGGCCTGGACATGACGCAGGAATATCGGCTTGGCCGTGCCTTGTTCCCGCAATTCCCCGGCGAAACGCAGACCGGCGGACCGCACCGACCTTTCGCGATAGATCGCGCTGGCGCGGCGGATGAGGTCCAGGGCGGCCCGATGGCGTCCGAGGACGCCATAGAGCTCGGACAGGTTGTTCAACGATGTCGCGACGCCCGGATGATCGGGCCCGAAGGCCTTCTCGTCGATCGCGAGGCCGCGCTTGAAAAGCGGCTCGGCCTCGGTGTAACGGCCTTCAGCCCGGTGCAGCAGACCCAGATTGTTGACCGCGATGCCCAGCCTCGGATGCTCCGGCCCGAGCGCCGCCTCCCAGATCTCTATCGCACGTTCGTAGAGCGGCCTCGCCTCGTCGTAACGCGCCTGTAGCTGATAGAGGTCGGCGAGATTGTTCAGCGTAATTCCAGTGCTCGAATGGCTCGGCCCGAACGCCTTCTCCCGGCTCTCCAACGCGCGCTGGTAGAGCGGTTCGGCGTCGTCGTATCGGCCTTGGGAGGTGTAGTTCAGCGCTTGATTGTTCAGCGCCGACGCGACCTCGGCGTGGTCCGACCCCAGCGCCGCCTCGAGAATGACCGACGCGCGTTCGTAGAGCGGCGTCGCTTCGGCATACCGGCCCCGATGGCGATAGAGCTCGGCCAGGTTGTTCAGCGCCAATCCGACGGTCGGATGGTCTGGACCGTCGACCTTCTCGGCGATTGCGAGGCTGCGCTTGTTGAGCGGCTCCGCCTCGGTGTAGCGGCCCTGGGTCTGGTA
>JASLSL010000280.1 GCA_030743445.1 Alphaproteobacteria bacterium | reverse complement strand
GACCGGCTTGCGATGCCGGCGCTGTTTCTCGCGACGCTCGCCGACGTGTATCTGGAACGGCTTGCGCGCGCGGGCCACGACCCCTTCGACCCGGGTCTGGCCGCGCCGTCAGCGCTCCGTTCGCTGCGATTGTGGTTCCGGGCGACGCGTGGTCGTTATTGATTGGCATGCGGGCTTTGCGGACCGGTCACGACCCGCTTTAATGTCCGGAACGAGTTTTGAGCTCGAACCCGGAGGAATCCAAACGTGATTGAGAAGGAACTCGAATTTCTCACCAAGTTGCTGAGCACGCTCGTCGAGTTCGCGGTGACTTACGGGTTCCAGATCCTTGGCGCCCTGGTATTCCTGTTCATCGGCCTGAAGCTGGCGAGCTTTGCCGGTCGCAGGGTCGCGGCGATGGCGGTCGGCAAGGACCTCGACCAGACCCTCGCCAAATTCGTCGGCAATATCGTCAAAATCGTCATCATCGCGATTATCGTGGTGATCACCCTCGGCAATTTCGGCATTTCCATCGCACCCTTGATCGCGCTGGCCGGCGCCGCCGCGTTCGGCGCCACGATCGCGATCCAGGGACCGTTGTCGAATTACGGCGCGGGTCTCTCGATCATCCTGGGGCGGCCCTTCGTGGTCGGAAACACCATCGCGCTCGGCAAGACCAGCGGCGTGGTCGAGGAAGTCCGCCTCGCGGCGACGGTCCTGAAGGGCGAGGACGGCGAACGGATCACCATTCCCAACAAGGAAATCGTCGGCAAGGTGATCGTCAACTCCGAGACCCAGCGCATCGTCGAGACCAAGATCGTCGTCGATCCCGATGCCGACGTGGAGCGCGCGATCGCGGCGCTGAGCGATGCGATGGGCGGGTTCTCCGATATCGCCGGCGAGCGCGACCCGCAAGCCGGCGTGCACGACTTCACCTATGGCGGCATCGTGCTGGGCGCGCGGTTCTGGGTGCCGAGCTCGCGCTACTACGAGTTGCGCTACGAGGTGAACCAAGCGCTATTGGGGGCCCTGCGCGCGGCGGGTGTTGCGATTCTGCCGGCGCGGAACGTCGCCGTCGCCGTACCGCCGATCTCGGAGGACGAGGGCTCCGAAGACGGTTGAGCTTCTCCCAGCCTCTATCGCTGCCAGTGTAGGTTGGGGTATCATTTTCTTCGCTTGGGGACATGGGGACACTAGACGATGAGCGCAGAGCCCAAGAAAGACGACGCCTTGGTCGACGCCGAGGCGTTGCGCGAGCAGGTCAAGGACAAGTACCGCGAGGTCGCGGTCGACCCGCACGGGGATTTTCACTTCCATACCGAACGGCCGCTCGCGGCGCGCCTCGGCTACGCCGCCGGTATCGTCGATCTGTTGCCCGACGCGGCGGTCGAATCCTTCGCCGGGGTCGCGAACCCGTTTGAGCTTCGCACGCTGGCGCCGGGCGAGAAGGTCGTCGATGCCGGGGCCGGCGCGGGCTTCGACAGCTTCGTCGCCGCGGCCCAGGTCGGCGAGGGCGGCATGGTCGTCGGCATCGACATGACCGAGGAAATGCTCTCGAAATCCCGCGCGACGGCGGCCGCGATGGGCCACGACCACGTCGAGTTTCGCGAGGGATTGCTCGAGGACATGCCGGTCGAGGACGGCTGGGCGGACGTCGTGATCAGCAACGGGGTGATCAACCTCTGCGCCGACAAGAAACAAGTCTTGTCGGAGATCATGCGGGTGCTGAGGCCGGGCGGCCACTTGCAGTATGCCGACATCGCCAACGGCAAGCCGGTACCGGAGGAGGCGGTACGAAACATCGACCTCTGGACCGCTTGAATTGCCGGTGGCCTGCCGTGCGCGGGCTGGCGGAAGATGCTGGAGGAGATCGGTTTTGCGGACATCGAGATCGGCCCACCAAGCGACACCTTCGGCGGTGCGGGCGGCGAGCCCAACGCGCGCGCCTTCGAGGTCTACGGCTACCCGTTCCTCGCCCGTAAACCCGGCTGACCTCGGTCGCGGCGTACCAGCCTACGGCAGCGACGCGATGATGCCGCGGAACTCGTCTTCGTTGAACGCCTTCAGCGTCGTGGTCCGGACATTGCCCTTTGAGCCCATCTGAAGCGCGAAGCTGGCCGCCGCTTCATCGGAAGGCAGCTCCGCGACGGTGACGAGGTCGTAGCTGCCCATAGTGAGATACATCGCGGTCAACTCACCGCCCAGGTTTTGGAGCAGCTCGCGGGCGGCATCGAGCCGTCCCGGCGCGTCCTTGATGTTTCCGATACCTTGTTCGGTGTAGTTCACCAGGCTGATGTAAGTGCCCATGATCGTCCTCCCTGTAAATCGGTCTGTTTCCGCCGCCGGATGTCGTTCCGGAGGTTGCTGGGATTCTAGCACGGAACCGACTAGAAAGACCGGAAATAGAGAATTCGAACGGCAAGGGGATGCGCCATGAATCTTTTCGATCTTACCGGCCGGGTCGCGATCGTCACCGGCGGCAACGGCGGCATAGGCTTGGCCATGGCGTCCGGCATGGCCGAAGCCGGTGCGTCGATCGTCGTCGCCGGGCGCAACGCCGAGAAGAGCGCCGCCGCGGTCGATCGGCTTAAGGGGTTGGGCGCCGAGGCGATCCAGGTCAAGGTGGACGTAACCGACGACGATGCTTGCCGTGCAATGGTCGCCACCGCCCATGACGCGTTCGGGCGGCTCGACATCCTGGTCAACAACGCCGGCACGAACATCCGCAAGCAGCCGGAGGAATATACCTCTGCGGAATGGTCGACCGTGATCGAGACCAACCTCACTAGCGCCTTCCAATGCAGTCAGGCGGCCTATCCGGCGATGTGCGATGCGGGCGGCGGCAAGATCGTCAACATCGGCTCGATGATGTCGATCTTCGGCGCGGCCTTCGCGACGCCCTATGCCGCCAGCAAAGGAGGACTCGTGCAGGCGACGAAGGCGCTCGCGACCGCCTGGGCCAAGGACAATATCCAGGTCAACTCGGTGC
>JASLSL010000279.1 GCA_030743445.1 Alphaproteobacteria bacterium | reverse complement strand
CTCGACCGCGAGCCTGGCGAGCTCCTCGGCGCGGCCGGGCTCGTAAATCGCCCAGGCGAGCGCGGTGACCGCCTCGTCGACGCGCGCCTGATCGGCGTCGTCGAACGCCCGCATCGCGGTGCGCGCACCGGCAACCAGATCGTCGACGATGGTTTTGACGTCGACGGTCTCGTGTGCCTCTTTGGCGGCAGTCTGGCTCATATTCCTATCCCCGTATCTCGACCCTTGACGCCGCGCGCTCACCGGCGCCGCGGCGGTCGGTTTTATACACCAGAATCGCGCCCTGCGACGAGATTCCCTGTATATGTCGTCGTTTGGAAAGCAAAACGCAATGCGTCTCGCCGGCCGCGCGATTAATCGCGACGGACGGAACGTAGGGAGGGAGGACGTCATGAAAATTCCGGAGAATGAGGTTCCGGGTCCCAAGCGGGACTATGTCGGCTATGGCAGGAACGTGCCCAAGGTCGTGTGGCCGGGCGAGGCGCGGGTCGCCATCAACATCGTCATCAACAACGAGGAAGGCTCGGAGGTCCACTTGGCCGCCGACGGCCGGAACGAAGCCGTACTCGGGGAAATCCCCTACGTCATGGACGCCAGCTACCGCGACCTCTCGATGGAATCGGTCTACGAATACGGCTCCCGGGCGGGCATCTGGCGGCTCCAACGTCTGTTCGACCGGACGAACATACCGGTCACCTTCTTCGCCGCCGCCGTGGCGCTCGAGCGCAACCCCGAGGTCGCGACATGGCTGCGCGACAGCGCCCACGAGCCGTGCAGCCATGGCTGGCGCTGGGAGGAGATGTGGCTCTTGTCGCGCGAGGAGGAGAAGGCGCACATGCACGCGGCCATCAAGTCGTTCGAGGAGACCTGCGGCAAGCGGCCGCTCGGCTGGTATTGCCGCTATGGTCCCTCGGTTAACACCCGCGAGTTGCTCATCGAGGAGGGCGGCTTCGTCTACGATTCGGACGCCTACAATGACGACCTGCCCTATTACGTCGAGGTCATGGGCAAGCGGCATCTGGTCGTGCCCTACTCGCTGACCTACAACGACGTCGGCTTCGTATTGGCGCAAGGCTACGGCAGCCCGAGCGATTTCTACGATCTGGTGAAACGCGGCTTCGACTATCTATGGGAGGAGGGCGAGACCCATCCCCGGATGATGAACATCGGCCTGCATCCCCGCCTGGTCGGCCAAGCGGGCCGCGTCTCGGCGCTTGCCGATTTCATCGACTACGCCCAGAAGAAAGGCGGTGTCTGGTTCGCCACCCGCATCGAGATCGCCAACTGGTGGAACGACCACCACGAGGAATTCGAGGCCTAGCGCAGTCCGCCGGCGCGAAAGCGATCACGCCGCATACAGCAAAACCGGGATTCGGCGCACGCGCCGTTATTTATTCCTGCACTCTCTTTTCAAGGGCAGAGCTCAATACCAGAAGGGTTACCGGCCAAATACCTACCCAAATTCCCAACCGCTCTGCATGAGCTTCCTGCAGGACCGCTTTCAATGCGGGATCGGCGATATCGCTGAGGACTGGCCTTATGAGTTCCATTTCCGGCCCGAAGTACCACACCAGCCACGCCAGCGGGATGGAGACAATTCCCAGCCAAAACAACATCTGAGGTAACGATTTCATCTTTCCCTCCTCTCGGCCTGTTGCAGAACCAGGTCAACCAGCATGCGTGCCGTTGACCTGAGATTTCCCATTAGGCACGCCTTCGATGGCCGACGCCACCAAATTGACGATCATTGTACGAGGTTCCGCGCCCCGGCGCGGATGACGGGGCATTCGGATTCGTCACACCCCGCGCTAGGCCCCCTCGGAGCTCCCGGCATCGCCTTGAGGTCGCCGAGCCGAACCGCGGCGGTCGGTTTTATCCACCGGAATCGCGCCCCGCGACGAGATTCCCTGTATATGTCGTCGTTTGGAAAGGAAAACGCGATGCATGTCACCGGCCTCTCGGTCCACCAGCTCGAACTGCCGCTGACCACGCCCTATCACCTGGCGCTTGGCGACGTGACCGAGTTCGAAACCATCGTGGTCGAGGCCAACGACGGCGAAGGGGGTGCCGGCTTCGGCGAGGCGACGGTGCTGACCGGCTATACGGCGGAGACCATCGCCCAGGCCTGGACCGTCGCAACGACGTTGGCCGAGGAAGCGGTCGGACTGGCGACCGAGGACGCCATCGCGTTGTTCGGGAAATCGTTTCACGCGGCTCCCTTTACGGTGACGGCGCTGACCACCGCGCTCGAGATGCTCGAGGGCCACGAGGTGCTCTACGAGAGCGGCCCAGTGCCGCTGCTCGCCCTGGTCAACGAAACCGAGCCGGCGGCGATCGAGCGCGAGGTCGAGGCCCGGATCGGCGCGGGCTACGGCACCCTCAAGGTCAAGGTCGGTTGGGAGGTGGCGGCCGACCTGAAACGTGTCGCCGTCATCCAAAAGGCGGTTGCCGGGCGCGCCGCGATCCGCATCGACGCCAACCAGGGCTATTCCCAAACGGACGCAATCACCTTCGTCTCCGGCCTGACGCCCGACGGTGTCGAGTTGGTCGAGCAGACCTGCGCCGCCGGCGATTGGGAGGCCGCCCAGGCGGTCCATGCGGTGGCCGAGGTGCCAATCATGCTCGACGAGTCGATCTACGACCTGGACGACATCGACCGGGCGGCGGAGCTCGAAGCCGCCGATTACATAAAATTGAAATTGATGAAGGCGGGCGGCTTGACCCGTTTGGCGGACGGCCTGCAGCGGATTCGCGATAACGGCATGAAGCCGGTGCTCGGCAATGGAGTCGCGAGCGACCTCGGCTGCTGGATGGAGGCTTGCGTCGCGCGCCGGGCGATCGACAATGCGGGCGAGATGAACGGCTACCTGAAGATTCCGGACCAATTGCTGGCAACCCCCTTGGTGACCGAAGGCGGAGCGCTTTTGCTCGGTGGCGACGCGACCCCGGCGCTGAACGCCGCCGCGCTTGCCGCGAGCGCCGTGCGCTCCGCGACCTTCCCGGCCGGTTGATGGAGGAACTCGCGGGACTGACTATAATGGCGGTCGCGGTGGCGCTCGGCACGGCCGGACTGGTCAAGGGCCTCGCCGGGATCGGCCTGCCGCTGGTCGCGATCCCGGGCATGGCGCTGTCGATCGACCTGGCGCTGGCGGTTGCCCTGATACCGGTTTCGCTGGTGATCACAAACGTCTGGCAGATCGTCTCCAACCGTCATATCGGCGCCGCGCTCCGCCGGTTCTGGCCGATGTTGCTGGTTGCCCCGATCGGCGCGGTGATCGGCGTCAAGTTCCTCGCCGAGGCCGACCCGCAGGTGCTGAGCGCGATCGTCGGCGCCGCCATCGTCGTCTCGGCGCTGCTCATGCAATTCCGAACGCACTGGCGCGTGCCGGAACAGCTCGAGCGGTTCGTCGGCTTGGCAGCGGGCCTCGCGGCCGGACTGCTCGGCGGCGTTACCGCGATATTCTCGCCGCCACTGGTCCTCTTCCTTGCCTCGATCAGGATAGAGAAGGAAGTGTTCGTCGGCGCCGTCGGCATGTTGCTCCTATCCGGTGTCGCCCCGATGGTTGTGGCGCTCGCCAGCTTCGGCGTGCTGAACGCAGAGGGGTTCATGTGGTCGGCGCTGGCCGCCGCACCGGTCCTCGCGGGCCAACTTCTCGGCCAGCGCCTGCGCCGCCTGATCCCGGAAAAGCCGTTCCGTCTGATGATCTTAATTTTGCTGCTGGCGAGCGGCCTCAACCTGATCCGCCGGGCGATCTTCTGATCCAAGGCCCAAGACAATGCGATTGCCGCCCATGACCGTCGCCGCCAAAGAGATAGCGCGTCATCGAAATATGTTGGCATAATCTTGTCACTCCCGAGGCGACCGACCGGATGTGACCCGGCCCACGGACGAGAGGGGAACGGCCGATGGCGACAGGCGACGATTCGACAGAGCCCAGTGCGACGCGCACGCCGCCGGTCCGAGTCATCGCCGCGAGTGTCGCGCTGGTCGCCGTGGCTGTCGTCGCGTTTTTCCTGGTCTTTCGATTCGTCGAGGCCGAACGCGAGCGCGACCTGGTCGATTGGCAGGTCCGCATGGGGATCATCGCCGACGGCCGCACGGCCGAGATCGAAAAGTGGCTGGCGGCGCAGTTCGACCACCTGGGCGGCCTGTCGCAGAACGCGTCGCTGCAGATTTACCTGATGGCGCTGGGCGAGCCGGCCGACAAGGAGGAACAGAAGGCCGAGGAGACCTACTTGCGCAACCTGCTGATCGTCAGCGCCGAGAATTTCGGCTTCGCGGCGCGTGAGGGCGAGTCGGAGGTGCGGGCCAACGTCGCCAAGGTTGGAAGGTCGGGGATCGCGCTCGCCGACATGAAGGGCAGGCCGGTCGTGGCGATCCGCGGCATGCCGCCGCTCACCGGTCGGCTGGCCCAGTTCCTGCGGACGGCGCCGCGCGCCGAGCGCGCGATGCTCGACCTCTACCGTGGGCCGACGGGGACGCCGACCTTGGCCTTCGCGGTGCCGGTCTTCGCCGTCCACGGCGACCGGGTGGCGAGCGAACAGATCGGCTTCGTGCTCGGCGTCAAGGAAGTGGCGGGCGAGCTCTATCCGCTGCTCAAGCAAATCGGCAATCCCAGCCAAACGGCGGAGACGTTGCTGGTGCGCGGGGCCGGCGCGGTAATCGAGTACCTGTCGCCGCTCGCAGACGGCACCGCGCCGCTCGGCCTCAAGCTCTCGGCCGACACACCCGATCTCGCCGCCGCCTCGGCGATGGCGTCGCCGGGGGTGTTCGCGCTGCGCCGCGACTACGCCAACAAGGCGGTGCTGGTCACGAGCCGCGCGCTGACCCTCGCCCCCTGGACCCTGGTCTACAAGGTCGACCGGGCCGAGGCACTGGCCGACAGCGACAATCGCCTTCGGCGATTGACGATCGTGCTGTCGTTGATCGTCGCCGCGGTCGCCGCCGCGCTGATCGCTGCTTGGCGCTACGGCACCTCGCGGCGGGCCGAACAACTGACCCGGCAATATCGGGCGACGGCCGAGGATTTGGACAAGCGGCAGCGCTTCCTGCAGATCCTGACCGACAAGCAGCCGAGCCCGATCTTCACCATAACCGGCAAGGGCGTTTTCGGCTTCGCCAACGTCGCACTGGCGCGGGTCGCCGGAATCCCGGCCGAAGACATCGTCGGCAAGACGATGGACAAGGTGTTGGGGCCGCACTACGCCAAGCGCTACGAGGCGGCGATCCGCAAGGTCGTCAATGACGCGACGCCGGTGACCGAGCTCTATCGTATCCAGGAGGAGGACGACGAACGAGTGTTCCAGGCCGAGCACATCCCAATCCGCAACCTCGAGGATACCGAGAACATCGCCCTGGTGATCGAGGAGGACATCACCCTGGCGGTGAAGGAGCGCGAGCGCCGCGAGCGAACTCTGCACCAGGTTGTCCGCACGCTGGTTTCGGTCGCCGACGGCCGCGACGACAATGCCGCCGGACACTCGACCCGCTCCGCGACGGTCGCGCGCTGGACCGCCGACCAGATGGAGCTCGACCTCGAAGAGGCCGAAGCCGTGGAGTTGGCGGCAAGCCTGATGAACGTCGGCAAGCTGCTGATCCCGCGCGAGGTCTTGAACAAGCCCGGCGCGCTGAGCGACGAGGAGATCGAGCTGGTCCAGGGCTGCATGGACCGGACGGGCGAGCTGCTGAGCAACATCGAGTTCGACGGCCCGGTCATCGACATCATCGCGGAGTCGCGCGAACGGTGGGACGGCAGCGGCCGGCCCCAGGGTCTCGCGGGGGAGGAGATCGGCGTCGGCGCACGGATCGTAGCGGTGGCGAACGCTTTCGTCGCGATGACCAGCGCCCGCGCCTATCGTGGCGGGCAGGACGTGGAATCGGCGATCGAAGGTCTGCTGGCGAGTGTCGGCAAGGATTTCGACCGCCGCGCCGTGGTGGCGCTGATCCATTTCTTCGAGAATGCCGGCGGACGCGACAAATGGCAGGAACTGGTCAATTCGATCGCAGACGATGGGCTCGACTAGATATAGATCCCGCATCGCGGCGGCCGTGCGGGCCGCCCTGGTGGCGTTGCTGCTGGCGGGACTGATCGCGCCGGACCGGCTGGCGCTCGCCGCCGTGTCGGCGAAGCGTCCGGGACTTTTCGGCAGTCACGAGAAGCAGTACCGCGGCGTCGCCAAGTTCAAGAAATGGCAGAGCGTCCTGCGCCGGCGGCTCAGGTGGAAACAGCTCGCAAAGCTGAACTGCAAGAAAGGGCCCTACGTCAACTGCGGCCTTTACTACTGGCAGAAGCTCGTCGTCGACCTAAAGGGCAAGGACCGGCTGACGCAAATCAAGACCGTGCACAAGTATCTGAACGAGGTTCGCTACATCAAAGATCCGCGCAACTGGAACGTCGCCGACTACTGGGAGACGCCGACCGAATTCTTCGACAAGCAGGGCGACTGCGAGGATTACTCGATCACCAAGTACCTGACGCTCAGGCAACTGGGGTTCAGTTCGAAAAATCTCCGCATCGCCGTGGTCAAGGACCTGAACCTCAACCTGTGGCACGCGATACTGATCGTCTACCACAAGGGCCGGGCGCTGGTGCTCGACAACCAAATTCGTTATGTGATCGACGCCCGCAAGGTCCATCACTACAGGGTCACGTATTCGATAAACGAAAAGCACTGGTGGAAGCACCGCCACTGAGGCGCTGGTTCCGGCCGATGGGCACGAAAAAAGGGCCGCGGTGGAGACCGCGGCCCTTGTCGTTCGGGTTTGGCTGACGCCAGGGCTACATGCCCATGCCGCCCATGCCGCCCATGCCCATGTCGCCACCCGGCATGGCGGGGACGGCCGACTTGTCTTCCGGCTTCTCCGCGACCATCGCCTCGGTGGTGATCAGGAGCCCGGCGACCGACGCCGCGTCCTGCAGCGCCGTGCGCACGACCTTGGCCGGATCGATGATGCCGGCCTTGATCATGTCGACGTATTCTCCGTTCTGGGCGTCGAAGCCAAAGTTGGCGGCCTTCGACTCCGAGATCTTGCCGACCACGATCGAGCCGTCGGCGCCGGCGTTCTCGGCGATCTGACGGGCCGGCGTGGTCAGCGCGCGGCGCACGATGTCGATGCCGACACGCTGATCGTCGTTGCCCGGCTTGATCTTGTCGAGCACCTTCTCGGCGTACAAGAGCGCGCAGCCGCCGCCGGCGACCACACCCTCCTCGACCGCGGCCCGGGTCGAGTTCATCGCGTCCTCGACACGGTCCTTGCGCTCCTTGACCTCGACCTCGGTGGCGCCGCCGACGCGGATCACCGCGACGCCGCCGGCGAGCTTCGCCAGCCGCTCCTGCAGCTTCTCACTATCGTAGTCCGACGTCGTCTCCTCGATCTGGGCCCGGATCTGTTTGCAGCGGCCGTCGATGTCGGCCTTCTTGCCCGAGCCTTCGATGATCGTGGTGTCGTCCTTGTCGATCACGACCTTCTTGGCCTGACCCAGCATGTCGAGGGTGACGCTCTCGAGCTTGATGCCGAGCTCCTCGGACACGACCTGGGCCGAGGTCAGAATCGCGATATCCTGCAGCATCGCCTTGCGACGGTCGCCGAAGCCCGGCGCCTTGACGGCGGCGACCTTCAGGCCGCCGCGCAGCCGGTTGACGACGAGTGTCGCCAGCGCCTCGCCCTCGACGTCCTCGGCGAGGATCAGCAGCGGCCGGCCGCTCTGCACCACCGCCTCGAGCATCGGCAGCATCGGCTGCAGGCTGGAGAGCTTGGTCTCGTGAACCAGGATGTAGGGGTTCTCGAGCTCGACCAGCATTTTCTCGGGATTGGTGATGAAGTAGGGCGACAGGTAGCCGCGGTCGAACTGCATGCCCTCGACCACGTCGAGCTCGGTCTCGAGGCCCTTGGCCTCCTCGACCGTGATAACGCCCTCGTTGCCGACCTTCTCCATGGCGCGGGCCAGGAAGTCGCCGATCTCGCGGTCGCCGTTGGCCGAAATCGTACCGACCTGGGCGATCTCGTCGTTCGAGGACACCTTCTTGGCGCGCTTCTCGAGGTCCGCGACCACGGCCCCGACGGCCAAGTCGACGCCGCGGCGGAGATCCATCGGGTTCATGCCGGCGGCCACCGCCTTGACGCCCTCGCGGACGATCGCCTGGGCCAGAAGCGTCGCCGTGGTGGTGCCGTCGCCGGCGACGTCGTTGGTCTTGGACGCCACTTCGCGCACCATCTGCGCGCCCATGTTCTCGAAATTGTCGGCGAGCTCGATTTCCTTGGCGACGGTGACGCCGTCCTTGGAGATGCGCGGCGCGCCGAACGACTTGTCGAGCACCACGTTGCGGCCCTTCGGCCCCAGCGTGACCCTGACCGCGTCGGCCAGGATATCGACGCCCTGCAACATCTTGTTGCGGGCCTCGGTGGAAAATTTAACCAGTTTTGCAGCCATGTCTTTTGCGTTCCTTCTTGAGAGGGCGGCCCCTTAGGCAGCCTTTTTCTTCTTCTTCGACTTGGCGCCCTCGATGACGCCCATGATGTCGGATTCATTCATGATCAACAGCTCCTCGCCGTCGATCATGACCTCGTTGCCGGACCACTTGCCGAACAGCACCAGGTCGCCGGCTTTGACGTCGAGCGGCACTAGCTCGCCCTTCTCGTCGCGCCGGCCCGAGCCGATGGCGACGATCTCGCCCTGCATCGGCTTTTCCTTGGCCGTGTCGGGAATGATGATCCCGCCCGCGGTCTTCTCGTCCTCGTCGATTCGCCGGACCACGACGCGGTCCTGCAGAGGCCTGAACTTGATACCCATACCTCGAACTCTCCCTCGGCAGTCGTAAATTATTGAAAAGAACGGCGAAAACCGCCGTCCAGGCAATCGTTAGCACTCTCCTCGGATGAGTGCCAAAGGGGAGATAAGGTACGGTTCCCCTCGGGTCAAGACCCGGCGGGCGAAAAATTTTGGCGCGGTGCGTGGATATTCGACTTCGACTCGATCCCCTTGCCCCCCGGGCGGCATCGCGGCAGCATGGAGAAATCGGTTAGGGAGGACGCGTCATGGGCGATCAAAGCCAATACGAAGCGAAGCGCGAGGAGCTGAAGCGCCGCTATCTCGACGACCAGCCGGCCGAGGCGAACGGGGCCGGGACCGGCGGCGTCGACCATCTGGCGCTGATCTCGTCCGACATCGAGCGGACGATCGAGTTCTACCGCGACGTGCTCGGCATGAAGCTCACGCGCCTGATCCAGAACCGCGACGAGCCGACCTCGACCCACATCTTCCTCGACATGGGCGGCGGCAACCTGCTGGCGTTCTTCGACTTCCCGGAGCACGGCACGGCACCCGCGGTGCGCGGCATCGGCGCGATGCACCACGTCGCGCTGAAGGCGGCCAACGAGCAGTACCAGGCGGTGGTCGGCAACCTCAAGAGCCGCGAGATCGAACACTCGATCCACGGCACCGAGGAGAAGGGCTCGGTCTATTTCCGCGACCCGGACAACATTCTGCTCGAGGTCAGGACCGAATACCGCGCCGCGGACTAGAGCATGGTCCGCCTAATCCCTATTCGTAGTTCGAGACCTCGACCAGATTGCCGTCGGGATCGCGGAAATACACCGACGTGATCGGCCCGAGCGCACCGGTGCGGGTCGAGGGTTCGACCTCGATCTCGACATCCTCGGCTTTCAGGTGCTCCACCACCTCCTCGATCGGGGTCTTGGTGAGGAGACAAAAATCCTCGCCGCCGACCCTGGGGTCCGCCGCCCGTGGCTTCCAGTCGCTGGTGTCGGGATGCAGGTTGATCTTGTGCGGCCCGAATCTCAGCGCCTTGCGCCCCTTGCCGAAAGTCTCGACCTCCATGCCGAGGACGCGCGAATAGAATTCGCAGGTCGCCTCGACGTCGGCGGTACGGATCACGAAATGATCGATGCGTTCGATCTTCATGGCGGCTCTCCTTCTGCCGCGGGAATGTGTCGGTCTTGACGCTGGCAGTCAATTGGGCTTTTTGGCTCACCATGGGATCGAGCGCAAGCCGGCAAAGGGAAATATGTCTCTAAAACAGTACGACGAAACCGCCAAGGGGCCGCTCGACGGCGTCCGCGTCCTGGATATGACACGGCTCGTCGCCGGCAACATGCTGACCCTGCAGCTCGCCGATTTCGGCGCCGACGTGGTGAAACTCGAGATGCTGCCCAAGGGCGACCCGCTGCGCGCCTGGAAGAGTTCCGACGTCGCCACCAGCTGGAAGGTCTATGGCCGCAACAAGAAGAGCGTCACCCTGAACTTCCGCGAGCAGGAGGGGCTCGACATTCTGCTGCGCCTGGTCGAGACCGCCGACTGCTTCGTCGAGAACATGCGACCGGGCCGGCTCGAGGAAATGGGCATCGGCCCCGACGTCCTCTTGGCCCGCAATCCGAACCTGATCGTCACCCGCGTCACCGGGTTCGGCCAGACCGGCCCCTATAGTGGCCTTGGCGGCTTCGGCACGGTGGTCGAGGCGATGTCGGGCTTCGCGGCGCTCAACGGGTTCGCCGACCGGGTGCCGGTGCTGCCGCCCTTGGCGCTCGCCGACATGGTGGCGGGGCTCTATGGCGCGATGGCCAACCTGATCGCGCTGAGGGAGCGCGAGGTCAAGGGCGGCAAGGGCCAGGTCATCGACCTCTCGCTGCTGGAGCCGGTGTTCTCGATCCTCGGCGCCCAGGCCGCCGCCTACAAGGTGACCGGCAAGGTGCCGGTGCGCGTCGGCAGCGGCTCCAACACGACCTCGCCGCGCAATGCCTATAGGACCAGCGACGGCAAGTACGTCGCTCTCTCGGGCTCGATCCAGACCATGGCCGAGCGCCTGTTCCGGGTGATCGGCCGCGACGACATGAACCATGACCCGAAGTTCCGGACCAACGCCGACCGGATCGCCCACCGCGAGGAGGTCGACGCCATCGTCGGCGGCTGGATTGGCGAACGGCCGCAGGCGGAGGTCCTGGAGATCTTCCGCCGCGAGGGCATCACCGGCGGGCCGATTTACGACATCTCGGATATCGTCGAGGACGCGCACTTCCAAGAACGCGAGATCATCGTCGACTTGCCGGACGACGAGATGGGCGCGGTGCCGATGCACAACATCATCCCGCTGCTCTCGGCAACCCCGGGGGTGTTCCGCCGACCGGCGCCCGAGATGGGCGCCCACAACGCCGAAATCCTGGCCGAGATCGGCATCGACGCGGCGGCGCTGGCGGATCTCGCCGAACGCGGGATCGTGTGATGTTTTCACTTGAGTCCCCCTCACCCCAAACCCCTCTCCCGCCAGGGGAGAGGGGCTTTACGGTGCGTTCGGCGCAAAGAACCCTCTCCCCTCGTGGGAGAGGGAGGGACCCGCGTAGCGGGAGGGTGAGGGGGTTATTGGAGGACGATCAATGACTCGAACCGACCTTCCCGTCTGGCGCTCGCTTCTCTATGTGCCGGTCAACGTGCCGCGCTTCGTGGCGAAGGCGCACGAACGGGGCGCGGACGC
Source organism: Alphaproteobacteria bacterium (assembly GCA_030743445.1). GTDB lineage: Bacteria > Pseudomonadota > Alphaproteobacteria > UBA8366 > UBA8366 > JASLSL01. The sequence continues at coordinate 2,475 of JASLSL010000279.1, read as the reverse complement.
GGTCCAGCTCGACATCGAGGACAGCGTGCCGGCGGGCGAGAAGGCGGCGGCGCGGAAGCTAATACAAGAGGCGGCCGAGACGGTCAGCCAGGCGGGTGCGGACGTGGTGGTGCGGATCAACCAGCCGCTGCGCCTCGCGGTCCCGGATATCGAGGCCTGCGTCTCGCCCCGGGTCCAGGCGCTCGCCCTGCCGAAGACCGAAGGCCCAGACCACGTGCGCCTGTTGTCGGAAATGGTCGGCGAGTTGGAAGAGGAGCGCGGCATGGCGGTCGGCCAGACCAAGTTCCTGGCGATGATCGAGACCGCCCCCGCCTTCTTCCGCATGCTCGACATCGCGTCGGCCGACCCGCGCGTGGTGGCGATGTCGGTCGGCGGCGAGGATTTCGCCCTCGCCCTCGGCATGCAGCCCGACCCCGAGACCATGCTCTATCCGAAGCAGCACGGCCTGATCGCGGCGCGCGCCGCCGGCGTCACCCCGCTCGGCATCATCGGCACTGTCGCCGACTATTCGGACCGCGACGCCTACCGCCATATGGTGGTGAAGTCGGCCCGGTTCGGCTTCGAGGGCGCGTCGTGCATCCACCCGGGCCTGGTCGAGATGCTGAACGAGGGCTTTACCCCGCCGCCCGACCAGGTCGACTGGGCCGAGCGCGTCGTCGCCGGCTGGGCGGTCGCCGAGGCCGAGGGCCGCGGCTCGTTCGAGCTCGACGGCAAGATGATCGACGTGCCGGTGGTGTACCGCGCCGAGCGCCTGCTGGCGCGCTACCAGGCGATCCAGCAACGCAACGCCGGGGGTTAGCTCAACACCTCGACCATTTTGCTCTCGATCAGCTCGAAGTCGATCTCGGCCCCGAGACCCGGGTCCATCGGGGCCTGCACCATGCCCTCGCCGTCGACCTCGATATCCCGGACCAAGCCGTATTTCTGCGCCGCGTCGGGCAGCAGCACTTCGAAATACTCGGTGTTGGGGATCGCCATGATTAGGTGCAAATTGGCCATGTTGTTCAGGGAATTACCGCCGTGGTGGACCTCGTAGTTGAGCCGGAAGGCCTCGGCCAAGTGCGCGGTCTTGAGGCACGCGGTGAGGCCGCCCTTGACCGCGACGTCGCCGCGCAGATAGTCGGTCGCGCGCTCGATCAGCCACGGCGCGTATGAGGTCAGCCGCCCGTCCGGCGCGTATTCGGTCGCCAGGATCGGAATGTCGAGCTTCTGCTTCAGCTTGACGTAATTGTAGAGGTCGTCGTCGGCGAGCGGGTCCTCGTACCAATAGAAGCCGAGATCCTCGATCGCCCGGCCGACACGCAAGGCCTCCGGGTACTGGTAGGACCAGGTCGAATCGAGCATCACCCGGAAGCCGTCGCCGACCGCCGCCCGCACCGCCCGGCAGACCTCGATGTCGGTATCCGGGTCGGCCGGCGGATGGATCTTGTAGGCGGTCCAGCCGTCCGACTTGAACGAAGCCGCCTGTTCCGCGTAAGCCGCCGCTGCCTCCAGCACCGGCGAGCTGGCATAGGCCGCCACACTGTGCCGGCTGGTCCCGATCAGCTGGTGGATCGGCAGCCCCGCGACCTTGCCCGCGATATCCCAGAGCGCCACGTCGACGGCGCCGATCGCGCGCAGCGTGGTGAACCGGTAACGGCCCAGCATCTCGCGATAGAGCCGCTCGCGCTCCAGCGGGTCCTGGTCCATGACGATCGGCTTCAGGTATTTGATCAGCGACGCCGCCTCGATATGCCCGCCACGCATCGCCGAGCCGAGGAAGGCATGGCCCTCGACCCCCTCGTCGGTCCGCAGCGTCAGCAGGCCGAGTTGGCTCGAGCCGGAAAACCGCCCGGTATGGCTGCCGTACCTGGTCGCCGGAATGTCGTCCCAGGCGAACAGGGTCAGGGTCAGGTCGTCGATTTTCATGGAGTCCCTCCTGCGGATCGGCCCGGCGAAACGGTACAGGCGGGATGCCGGCCCGGCAACCGGCTCCGTCCGGCGACCGCAATTATTCGTTGACTCCGCCGCCCCCGCAGCCGTAAAAGCCTAATTAACGTGGTGATTTGGCCCGACCGGCTTGCGGCCACGTAAAACAACCCGCTAAAAGGTCGGAGCGTTCGCAAGGAACCCCCGACCCCCCGGTTGGGGGATTTTTATTTGCGGCGATCCGACTAGCAAAACGCGTAAGGGAGACCCGTCATGCATGGTCCGATCGACCCGACCAAGAAAGCTTGGAAGCCGCAGACCGCCCTGGTGAGGGGCGGCTTGGAACGCTCGCAGTTCGAGGAAACCTGCGAAGCCATCTATATGACCTCGGGCTTCGTCTACGGCACCGCCGAGGACGCCGAGGCCGCCTTCAAAGGCGACCAGAAGCGATACATCTATGGGCGCTACGGCAACCCGACCGTGGCGACCTTCGAGGAACGCCTTAGGCTGTTGGAAGGGGCCGAGGCGTGCCGCGGCACGGCGAGCGGCATGGCCGCGGTCCACGCC
>JASLSL010000278.1 GCA_030743445.1 Alphaproteobacteria bacterium | reverse complement strand
TGGAATCGCTGGCCGATTTCGACGACCCGCTGCTCGAGCAGTTGCTCGAGGACAAGCTGCCGCCGAACGATGAAGTCTACGAGCATCTGACCCGCGACCTGCGGGGCGATTTGATCGTCCCGGTATTCCTGGGCGCCGCCGAGCAGTCGAGCGGCGTCCAGCGGCTGATGAAGGCGCTGCGCCACGAGGCGCCCGAGGTCTCCGAGACCGTGGAGCGCCGCGAGGCGCCCGGCGACGATCCCTTGGTTCAGGTATTCAAGACCTTCCACATGCCGCACACCGGCAAGATCTCGCTGGCGCGGGTGTGGCGCGGCACGGTCAAGGACGGCATGTCGTTCGGCCCGCACAAGGTCGGCGGCCTCGCCCGCATGATGGGCCACGAGCAACAGAAGATAGGCGAGGCGGTCGCCGGCGAGGTCGTCGCCCTCGGCCGGATGGAGGACGTCGACACCGGTATGACCCTGACCTCTTCGGGCGATTCGGATGCCATGGCGTGGCCGGAATCGCCGCGGCCGGTCTACTCGATGGTCGCGGAGCCGGAGAAGCGCGAGGACGAGGTCAAGCTCTCGTCCGGCATCGGCAAGCTGATCGAGGAGGATCCCTCGATCAGCTTCACCCACAACAACGACACCAACGAAAACGTGCTGTGGGGCCAGGGCGAAATTCACCTGCGGGTGCTCGGCGACCGGCTGAAGAGCCGTTACCACACCGCGGTGACCATGCGCCGGCCGCAGACGCCCTACAAGGAGACGATTCAGAAGCCGATCCAGCAGCACGCGCGCCACAAGAAGCAAAGCGGCGGCCACGGCGAGTTCGGCGACATTCATCTCGACATCAAGCCGATGCCGCGCGGCGCCGGGTTCAAGTTCTCGCAGTCGGTCAAGGGCGGCGTGGTGCCGACCCAGTACATCCCCGCGGTCGAGGCCGGCGTGAAGGAGTATCTGACCGAGGGGCCGCTCGGCTTCCCGGTGGTCGATATCTCGGTCAATCTGTTCGACGGCCAGCACCACGCGGTCGACAGCTCGGACATGGCGTTCCGCCGCGCCGGCATCCTGGCGATGAAGGACGCGCTCCCGACCTGCAACCCGGTGCTGCTGGAGCCGATCTGCCAGGTCAAGATCTCGGTGCCGAACGATTTCACCTCGAACGCGCAGAGCATCATCAGCCGGCGTCGGGGCCAGATTCTCGGTTTCGCAGCGAGGGAAGGCTGGGACGGCTGGGACGAGGTCGAGGCCCACATGCCGCAGTCGGAGCTGCTGGACCTGATCGCCGAGTTGCGCTCGCAGACCATGGGGGTCGGCACCTTCGAGTGGGAGTTCGACCATCTCTCCGAGCTGACCGGACGGGCCGCCGACATGGTGATCGAGCAGCAAAAGGCGGCGGATTAACCGCGCCTCAGGGGGGGACGGGGACATGACGGACGTTGCGGCCGCGGCCGATGCGCTGATCGAGGCGCGCCGAAGCGGCGAGGACATCGACACGCTGCCGGGCGGCGCGATGCCGGCCTCGATCGAGGAAGCCTACGCGATACAAGATTCGATGATCGAGCGCATCGGCGACGCGCTGGTCGGTTGGAAGGTCGCCTTCACCAACGAGACGGCGCAGCAGCGCATGGGCGCCTCGGAACCCGCGGCCGGACCGATCTTCAAGGCCTGGTGCTATGAAAGTCCGGCCACCGTCGCGATGTCCGATCCGGGGCTCAGGATCACCGAGTGCGAGTTCGGCATCAGGCTCGGCGCCGACCTGACGGGCAAGGACGGCGGCTATACCTCGGCGGACGTCGCCCAGGTCGTCGCCTCGGTCCATCCGTCGATCGAGATCGCCAACCTGCGCTTTGCGAGCAAGCTCGAGGCGGGCGTGCTCGGGCTGATCGCCGATTGCGGCGGCAACGGCGGGTTTATCTACAGCGCCGGCACCGAGGACTGGCAGGGCATCGACTTCGCCAACCACCGGGTGCGTCACCTGATCGACGGCGAGGAAGCGGCGGTCGGCAACGGGCAGTCGGTGATGGGTGGCGATCCGCTGGCTTCCGTGGCGTGGCTCGCCAACAACCTCGCGACCCGCGGCCGCGGCCTGAAGGCCGGCGAGTTTGTCTCGAGCGGGTTGACGACCCAGATGCTGCCGGTCGCGGTCGGCGGCTCGGCGGCAGGCGATTTCGGCGACCTCGGCACGGTCGAGGTGCGATTTACCGGGTAATTTATGGGTCCCGGGGCGATCACGCAGTCTTGACTTTGCTGGCGCGGGTTTCGGCCCTACATATTAGAAGAATTCCAAACCGCAGCCCCTAATCGGAGGCCAGAAACATGCTGATCAAGGTCAAGCGCGGCTGGGAAACGCCGGAGTCCGCGGCGACGGACGAAGGCGTCTATCTCGAGCGCCGGCAACTCTGCAAGGCGATCGCCGCGGGACCGATCCTGCTGGCCGGCGGCGCGCCGGCGGCGGCGCTGGCCGCGGCGGCGCCGAAGGACGATCCCACGGCGGATCTCTATCCCGCCCCGCGCAATCTGCGCTACCGGGTCGACCGGCCCGTAACGGAAGAGAAGTTCGCGACCATCTACAACAACTTCTATGAGTTCGGCAGCCACAAGCGCATCGCCAAGGCGGCGCAGGCGCTGAAGATCAGGCCGTGGCAAGTCAAGATCGATGGCATGGTCGAGAAGCCGATGACGATCGATTTCGACACCCTGATCCGCAAGATGCCGCTCGAGGAGCGGGTCTACCGGTTCCGCTGCGTCGAGGCGTGGTCGATGACCGTGCCGTGGAGCGGCTTTCCGCTGAAGGCGCTGGTCGATTTCGCCAAGCCGCTCGCAAGCGCCAAGTACCTGGAGATGGAAACCCTGGCCGACAAGGAGACCATGCCGGGGCTGCGCCAGTTCTGGTATCCGTGGCCCTATATCGAGGGGCTGACCGTGGCCGAGGCGACCAACGAGCTCGCCTTCATCGCGACCGGGCTCTACGGCAAGCCGATCCCGCGCCAGAACGGCGCGCCGCTGCGCCTCGTCGTGCCGTGGAAATACGGCTTCAAGAACCTCAAGTCGATCGTCCGCTTCAGCTTCACCGACAAGCGGCCAAAGACCTTCTGGGAGGTCATCCAGAAGCGCGAATACGGTTTCTGGGCCAACATCAATCCCAAGGTCGACCACCCGCGTTGGACCCAGGCCTCCGAGCGCGTGCTCGGCACCAACGACCGGGTCCCGACCCTGCTCTACAACGGCTACGCCGAGCAGGTCGCCGACCTCTACAAGGACATCAAGGGCGAAAAACTGTTCATGTAGCGTGGTGGGGCGGGCGCCACCCAAAAAAATGCCGGGCCTGGAGGGGCCCGGCAAGTATGAACAGGGAGGCTTTACGTCTGGGAGACGTAGGATCCGAAGCCCATGTGGGGCTGGACCCTTTGGGTCCGAAGACCCGTTCCCCTGGGCGCTTGGCCCGTATGGGGAGGTCACTTGTTGCTGCAGTGCAGCAACCTCTTGAGAGAGACATAGTTATTCCGGCTTCGTTCCGCCATCTGAATTTCAGCAGGGCGGCCATGCAAAAAACGCATGGCTCGCTATGATCAAGCGATACCAGGGCTCATAGCGAGAAAGCGCGGGCGGCTAAATCACGTGGTCCGGGGCCTTTTCGAGCAGGAAATCGCGGAATACCTCGATGCGCTTGGAGTGGCGCAGCTCTTCCGGATAGACGAAATAGCACTGGATCTGGGGCCCGGAGATCTCGGGCAGGACGCGCACCAGGTCGACGTTCGGCGGCACCATATAGTCGGGCAGGCTGGCGAGGCCGAGGCCGCTTCTGACCGCGCGGTACATGCCGTAGAGGTTGTTGACCGTGAACGCCGGCCGGCGCCGCCGCTCGGACTTGCCGCCGGCATCGAGCAGCCAGTTGACCGAGGTCACCGGCGGCGGTGCGTCGTGGCCGTAAATGATCAGGCGATGCCGGTCGAGATCCTCGGGCGTCTCGGGCGCGCCGTTCTCGTCGATGTAGGACTTGGAGGCGTAGATATGGGTGCGGACCTCCAACAGGGGGCGCTGGATCAAGTCCGGCTGGCGCGGCGGCGCCATGCGCAGCGCCACGTCGGCCTCGCGCATCGCCAGGTCGAGCTCTTCATCGCTGAGCGCCAGGCTGACGTCGATCTCGGGAAAGAGCTCGATGAACTCCTTCATATGCGGGGTCAGCCAGGTCGAACCGAAGGCGACCGTCGTGGTGATCTTGAGCGGCCCCGAGGGGCGCTCCTGGCGCTCGGTGAGCTGCGACTCGGCCATCGCCAGCATGTGGTACACGTCGTGGACCGTGCGGTGCAGGGTCTCGCCCTGCTCGGTCAGGATCAGTCCGCGGGCATGGCGGTGGAACAGTGGCGTGTCGAGCGAGGCCTCGAGCGAACTGATCTGCCGGCTCACCGCCGATTGGCTGAGGTTCAGCTTCTCGCCCGCGTGGGTGAAGCTGCCGGCCTCGGCGACCGCGTGGAAGATTCGTAGTTTGTCCCAGTCCATGGCGTCGTCCGCCGCGTCAATCCCGCCGGCGCTCAGAATCCGAACATGTGGTCGAAGCTGAAGCTCTCCTCGCCGTCGATCAGGCCATGATAGCCGAACAGGCGGCAGGTGACATCGCGGATCAAGACATAGCCGCGCTCGCCGGCGCGTTCGCGCTCGGCGGCCTCGAAGGTCTCGTGGTAGCGCCACAGGTGCGAACCGCCGCACGGAATATTGACCGTCCGGGCCGCGACCTCCTCGCCGGCGTCGTCCACCAGGGTCAACTGGGTCTCCGACCGGCCGTGCCACGGGGTCGATGCCGGATAGATCAGGTGGCACATGGTGTCGAGAGGCGGCGGGCCGAGGCGCAGAAACAGACGGGTGCTGAGGCCCGGCGCCGGTCCGCCATAGGATTGCGGTTCGTTCCGGTAGGTCAGCACGGTGTTGAAGATATGGGCACCGAAGCTGGTCTCCGCCGCGTGGCCGCTCCCGCGGTCCTCGTAGCGGAACAGGCCGTGCAGCCAGCCGTCGGCCTCGCCGCCGTCCTGGAAGTCGTAGATCAGCTCCATATGCCCGTAGCCGCCGTCGAGCGCGCCGTCGACCAGGTCGTCGATCTCGAGCAGCGCCGCGTGATCGCGGGCCAGGCAACCGAAGTCGTGACGCGCGATCTCGCGTCCCGCCGGGTCGTAGACCACGGTGGCGACCGGCAGGGTCGTCTGTGCGGTCGACATCGGCGTCGGCAACGCCTGGCTGCGGTAACGCGCGGTCGGCAGCACCGGGGCCGGCAGGATGTACGACTTGCCGAGGAGATTGCCGAGTTCCGGGATCCTCGGGTCAGGCGTGAGGTCCACGCGTTCCACGTTGGGATGCGAGATGCGCTCGTGCCCACTCCCCGAAAGCACCTCGTAGCGCGGCCGGACGAAATGCTTGCCGGCCTGGATCTCGATCTGCTCGGGCCAGGCGAGGTCCGGCAGCAGCTCGGCGACGTCGAGGGCGTAGGTGCCGAAGGGGGCGATCTCCCTGTCCAGCCAGACGATCTCGTCGCGCCCCATGCGGTTGAGGCCGACCCCGCCCTTCGGGATCGGGCAGGGATGGCTGTTCTGCACCCATAGAATGACTTTCTCGTCGGGTCTCGGCGCCGGCAGGCCGCCATAGAGGTCGGCCGGCCAGGCATTGGCGTCGTGGGTGCACGACAGCGCCATGGCATTCTCGCCGTACGTGTCGAGGGCGTATTTGACGACGTCGTGGCCGGCGCCTCCGATCACGTGCAGGAACAGCTGTCCGGTGAATTCGCCGAGGCCGAAGCGCTTGCGCACCGCTTGGCTGTCGACGACCACGGTGCCGACCCTGTCGGCCAGCGCCTCGCGCCATTCGGCGATGACCGCGCCGGTATCGTCGAACAGGCAGGACCATATCTCGGTGTTCCGGGCGCCGTAGCCGGCCCAGTAATTCGCGGTGACCAGCCGCGTGTGATGGCCGCCGGCGTCGCGGAAGAAGGCGAAGTTGGTGGCGAAGTTGATCGGGTCGAGATAGTGGCGCTTGTTGGTCAGCATGTCGTCGGCGAGCCGCGCCTCGTCCAGGCTTATGACCTCGGCGCCATCGGGTACCAGGTGCCGGATATGCTGGATCAGCCGCTCGGCATCGAAAGCGACGACGAACACCGCCTTGGCAACGCTCTCCGGCAGGTCGGTGACCGGCTGCGCGGTCCTCCCCAACACCGAATCGCCGATGCGCTCCAAGTCCTGGACGAAGACGCCCGCGACATCGAGCGCCGCGCAATCGTGCAGCTCGTTGAACGGTGCCGCCACACCGTGCGGATCGTAAATCGCGACCGGGCCGACGCCTGCCAGCCGGTCGATTAGTGCGGCGATCTTGGCCGCGGACAGCGGGTGGCCGACCGCCTTGAAGAACGAGAAACCGCCGATCGCGTTGCTGAAGGTATCGATGTCGAGGGCCATGGGAGCGGTTTCCTCAGGACGCCATGCGGAAGGACTTGAAGAACGCCGAAATTCGGTGCCGCCGCTGCTCGCGGCGCAGATAGGCGTCGTCGACGACCCAGTTGAGCTGAATCGCCCGTCTGGGGCCCTCGAAGGATTTGTGGCCGTGCCAGGCGTTGTCGCTGCAGCGGAAGGCCAGCAGCGTACCTTCGTCGGGCGGCACCTCGGCGACATAGTCGTCGATGTCGTCCGGCGAGCGCAACAGGCGAAGCCGCCCGCCGTCGGCCTCCCAGGACTGGTTGAGATAGACCAGCACGGTGATCAGTTTGCCCTTTGAATCGGTGTGAATCTGGCCGTCGCGTGCACGGCAGTGCGCCCGCACCGTCACCATCGTCGGCCGGTTCGCGAGATCGACGTCGAATTTCTCGGCAATCGCGGCCGTCATCTCCGAGCTCTGCAGGGTATCGATGAAATCGCCGAATTTGGGACCGTAATTCAAGCTGTCGAGCGGCAGGCTGCCCGGCTCGGCGACGCTCGGGAAGTCGTGCGCGATCTTCGCCAGCGCCTCGCCGCGGACAAGGCCCGGAACGATGAGGTGGTCGAACGGGTCCCGTTCGAGGGGCGCATCGCGCAGAAGCTGGTAGTCAAATACGGACATCGAGCGCCGAATCCGGCCTCCTAATGGCCCGGGGCTAATGGCCCGGGGAGCGACCCGGAAGGTATAGGCAAAACGTCTAGCGACGCAACGATTTCCAAATCGAACTCGTGCCATTCCCAATGTGGCAAAGCGCCGTGTCAGGCCAACCCCATGCGGCGCCGAACCTCGGCCGCGACGCGCTCGGTTTCGTCCATCGCCGGGTAACTCCAGCTTTCGATCGTCCCGGCGAACGGTTTGGTGACGCCGGCGTCGCGCAATTCCCGGTGAAAGCGCTCGAACTTGCTGTCGCCACCGCCCTCGAGATCGACCACGTGCACCGGGTTTCCGGTCGAACACGCCTCGGAGACCATGTTGACCGAATCGCAGGTCACGACGATCGCGTCCGCAAGGCCGAGAAAGCCCAGATACGGGTTCTCGCCGACTCCATCCCAAACCACCGCGGCCGAGCCCGCCAGACGCTCGCGCAGGATCGTCTCGTTGTCGGCCCCAGTGCGGCGTGACGGGGTGATGGCGAGGCCGTATCCGCCTGCCTCGGCGAGGCGGGCCAAGTCGTCCGCGAGTCGCCGCGTTACCGCCGGGGTCAATCGATAGACCTTGTTGTCGCCGCCGATCAGCACCGCAACCAGAGGTCTCGGCAAGTCGGCCAGCATCGGGCGGAAGTGCTCGGCGGCAACGGCGAGCTTTTCGGCCGTGATGCGGTTGAGCGATCCGCGGATGACCATGACGTTGGACCCCGACAGCACATCATGGGATTGGGCCACGACTAGATCGAAACGCTCCGAGCTGATCCGCGGGTGCTGCGCGTTGACGATGAACGTGTTTCGATCGCTTTCCCGCTTGACCGCGAGCGCTGGTCCGACCGCCGTGCGTCCGCAACTCACCACCAAATCGGGCCACGGCGGATCCAACGCGTCGCCGTCGGGCCCGACGCCATCGACGCCGGCCG
>JASLSL010000277.1 GCA_030743445.1 Alphaproteobacteria bacterium | reverse complement strand
GAGATCGCCGGCGGCGAGCCATTCGAGGATGCCGTCTCGGTCAAGCTCCCGGTGACGATCCCGGACAGCATGGAGAAGCCCTATTTCCTGATGGGAGACGCGGCGCATCCGGTCAATTTGTGGCGCTGGCAAAGCGGTACCGTGGAGAGACCGGAGGCGGTCACCCTCGCCAACGGCGCGGGGATCGAGAAGATCGACGGGCGCGACGCCGCCGCGGCCGGCCTTTCCGCCAAGGGCGTCTACAAGGACGGCACCTGGCGCGTCGTGATGCGCCGGGCGCTCCAGACCGGGGACGGTTCGACCGACATCCAGTTCGCGCAAGGCCGGTTCATTCCCATTGCCTTCGCGTTGTGGGACGGCAGCAACGGCGAGACCGGCACCAAGCACACGCTCTCTACCTGGTACTGGCTGCTGCTCGAGCCGCCGATGGGGGTCGGCCCGCTGGTCGCGGCGCTGGTGGTGGTCGTGCTGCTCGGCGGCGGCGAGGTCTGGTGGGCGCGCGGCGCCGGCAACAAGAAGAGCGACGGGGAGGCATAGTGACGATGCGAAACAACGGTCTCAAAAAAGGTTTCATCATCAAGCTCATGGGCGTCGTGCTGGTGTTTCTCGGCGCGCTCGACAGCATGCTCACTTGGCGCGGTGGTTTCGCGCCGAGCGATTTTCATTTTTGGCTCATTGCCGCCGGCTTGCTGCTCTACGGCATCGGCGCGGTCCGGCACGGCTTCAACGATCCTCGGCCCGAGAGAGGAGGATGAGATGCGACTGACATTTCTCAAAGCGGCAACCGTCGGTTTGGCGCTGGTGCTGGCGGGGGCCGTTGCGGCGACCGCCGAGACCCAGTTCCCGAAGCCGCGGATGACCAACGCGGACGATAAGACGAACGAGGAGTTCCGCCAGTTCTACGAGGAAATCGAGGCGGCGCTTAAGTCCGAGGACGTCGAGAAGATCATGAGCTTCTACTCGGACGACTACCTGCACCACGGCATCACCAAGAAGCAGCTCAAGTTCATGTGGCTCGAGGTCTTCACCAACTTCGACGACCTCTACTCGGTGCACGTGTTCACCAAGATCACCGTCGCCGGCAGCGACGCGATCCTGGTCTGCACCGGCGGGCTGTTCGGCATCGCCCGCAAGGGTGACGACTACACCACGGTCGACCAGTGGGTGGCGCAGCCGCACTGGGTCACCAAGGAAGCCGGCAAGTGGAAGATGATCGGTGGCGCGACCCACGGTTCGCCGCGCCGAAGGGGCGGCAGGATGGAGCTGCACCCCTTCTTTTAGAAATCGATTGGGAGAGACGACATGACTACCACCCCAGCCCCCGAAGCGGTCACGACGACATCTCGCGGCGCCGACACCGCCCCGGTCTCGTTCAAGCGCATGCTGGTGGCGCTCGACGCCTCGGAATACGCCGACCGCGCGCTGGCCGAGGCGATCCGCCTCGCCGGCAGCGCCGCCGGCGCGATCACCGGTATCCATGCCTACGCCGCCAAGCTGCACGACCGCCGCTTCCGCCAGATGGAGGGCGGCCTGCCCGAGCGCTATCGCGCCGAGGAGGAAATGGAAAAGCAGCGCGACGTGCACGACTCGCTGATCACCCGGGGCCTCAACATCATCACCGACAGCTACCACGACGTCGGCCAGGCGGCGTGTGACGCGGCCACGGTGCCCTACAAGCGCCTCAGTCCCGAGGGCAAGAACTACGCCCGCCTGGTCGAGGCCGTTGCGAGCGGCGAGTACGACGTGCTGGCGCTTGGCGCGCTGGGGCTCGGCGCGGTGCCGGGCAGCTTGATCGGCACGGTGTGCGAGCGGGTCGTTCGGCGCTCGCCGATCGACGCGCTGGTAATCCGGGGCACCGAGCGGGCGATCGGCGACGGGCCGATCGTCGTCGGGCTCGACGGCTCGTCGAAATCGTTCGGCGCGCTAAAGACGGCGCTCGATATCGGCCGCCGCCTAGGTGCGGAGGTCCGCGCCGTCGCCGCCTACGATCCCTACTACCACTATGTCGCGTTCAACAAGATCAGCGGCGTCTTGAGCGAGGAGGCCGGCAAGGTGTTCCGCTTCAAGGAGCAGGAGCAGCTGCACGAGGAGTTGATCGACGAGGGCATCGCCAAGATCTACCAATCGCATCTCGAGGTCGGCCGCAAGATCGCGGCGGCGGAAGGCTATGACCTCGCGATCGAGTTGCTCGACGGCAAGGCCTACAAGGCGGTTGCCGACTACCTGAAGAAGGTCGACGCCAGCCTGCTGGTGATCGGCATGACCGGCGTCCATGCGGATGCCGGACTCGACATCGGCGGCAATGCCGAGAACCTGTTGCGCATGGCGCCGTGCCACGTGTGGTTCAGCCAAGCGACCTACGCGCCGCCGACGGACGTGGTCGCGGCCGAGACCATCACCTGGACCGACGAGGCCGAGGAGACCTTGCGGAACGTGCCCGAGACGGCGCGCGCCATGGTCCGCCTCGCGATCATCCGCTGCGCCCAGGAGAGCGGCCACACCTGCATTACCTCGGCGCTGATCGAGGAGGCGACCAACCGATTCTGCCCGCACTTCAGCGGCAAGCAGGACGAGCAGGGCGAACCGCTCACCTGGTCCAGTCAAGCGGAGGAAGAGCTGCGGCGGGTCGGCGACGCGTCGATCGCGGCCAGCATTCGGCTGCGCGCCGAGAAGCGCGCCCGGCGGCTCGAGGCTCGCCAAGTCCTGGCCGAGCACGTCGCCGCCTTCCTCGACGAGGCCGATGCGGCGGCCCCGGTTTGGGGAGCGGCGGCATTGGCGCGGCTCTCGCGAACACCCGAGATGGTGCGCGGCTCGGTGCGCCGCCGGGCCGAAGCCGAAGCGGCCGAGCAAGGCGCCGGGGAGGTCACGCCCGAGATCGTCGAACGAGCGATCGAGGAAGGCCGCGGCGTGATGCAGGAGGCGATGCGCATGGGCGGCCACAAGCTCGGCATGAAGGAGGAATAGGATCCGATGACGCGGACGGTCGATCCTCCGTTCCTGGTCGCGCTGAACCTGACGCGACGCTGCAACCTTGCCTGCGCGCACTGCTATCTCGACGCCGTCACGCGGTCGACGGGCGACGAGGACGAACTGTCGGCGAGGGAGGTGAAGGCGCTGCTCGACGACATCGCGGCGCTGAGCGACGAGACCATGGTGGTATTGACCGGCGGCGAGCCGTTGCTCCGCCCCGACATCGAATCGATCGCCCGGCACGGCGCCGGGCTCGGCTTGATGATGGTCGTCGGCACCAACGGCACTCCGCTCGACGAGAAGCGCGTCGCCCGCCTGCAACAGGCCGGCATCGCCGGGGTCGGGATCAGCCTCGACTCGCTGGACCCGGCCTATCACGACGGGTTCCGCGGCAAGCCCGGCGCCTGGGCGCGGACCATGGCGGCGATCGACGCCTGCCGCGGCGTCGGCCTGATCTTCCAGATCCATTTCTCGGTGACCGACGACAACGCGGACGAGCTCGAGGACATGATCGACTTCGCCCGCGAAGCCGGCGCGCTCGCGTTCAACGTCTTTTTCCTGGTTTGCACCGGACGCGGCGAGAAGGTCACCAACATCTCGGCCGAGACTTACGACCATGTGCTGCGCCGGGTCGTCCACGCCGCACACGACGAGACGGATATCATGGTCCGGGCCAAGTGCGCGCCGCATTTCAAGCGCATGGCGATGGAGCTCGACCCGGCCTGGCCGATCACCTCGGCCCACGGCTACGAGGCCGGTAACTGCCTCGCGGGGACGCGCTACTGCCGGGTCACCCCGGCCGGCGAGGTGACGCCGTGTCCCTATATGGAAACCAAGGCCGGTTCGATTCGGGAGGGCGATTTCGCGACGATCTGGCAATCGTCGCCGTTGTTCCACCGACTGCGCGAGCCGACGCTCGAGGGCCGCTGCGGCGACTGCGAGTACACCAAAATTTGCGGCGGCTGTCGGGCGCGCCCGATGGCGCGTGACGGCAATCCGATGGGCGAGGATTTTCTTTGCGCTTACCAACCGGGCGGCGGCGCGGTGATCGAGCCGATGCCGGCGCGACCCGGCAACTTCTCTTGGAGCGAGGACGCCGAGGCCCGGCTCAAGCACGTCCCACCCTTCGTCCGCCGCTTCGTGCGCAAGAGCGTCGAGGATTACGTCGCCGAGCAGGGCCGCGGCTCGGTCACCGCGACCGATATGCAGGCGGTGGCGAAGCGCCGGTTCGGCGATAAAGGGCCGCCGGGCATCCTCGGCTTGCGCTGGCCGGGCGGGGAGGGCGCGGGATGATCGACGTCGCGATCATCGGTGGCGGTGTCTCCGGCTTGGCCGCGGCCTACGCGCTGCAACGCCAGGGCCGCCGGGTGTTGGTGCTCGAGCGCCAGGCCCGGACCGGCGGCAACGCCGTCTCCGAGCGCATCGACGGGTTCCTGATGGAGCACGGGCCGAGCACCGTCGCCGCCGAATCGACGGCGGCATGCGAGCTGTCCCAGGCACTCGGGCTCGACGCCGGTAAATGCGATCTCGGCGCGGGGGTGCGGCGGCGCTACCTGGTCGGCGAGGGCCGGCTCCGCGGCATACCGGCCCATCCCATGGGCTTCCTCGCCACGAACTACCTCAGCCTCGGCGCCCGGTTGCGCATGCTGGCCGAGCCCTTGGTGCCGCGTGGCGCCGATGACACCCGGGAATCGATCGCCGAGTTCTGCACCCGCCGGTTCGGGCGCGAGTTCACCGAGCGGGTGATCGATCCCCTGGTCGCCGGCATCTACGCCGGCCGCGCCGACGAGCTGTCGGTCGGCGCCGCGTTTCCGAAGCTGGTCGGGTTGGAGCGCCGCTATGGCTCGATCACGATCGGCATGTTTCGCCGGCGCCTGGAGGGTGCCAGAATGCCGAGCAGCCGGCTGTTTTCCTGGCAGGGCGGCATCGGAACATTGCCCAACGCGTTGACCCGGGCGCTCGGCGAGTCGGTGCGCACCGGCGTTGCGGTGCGCCGGATCGAAGCGAGTGCCAGCGGGTTTATGATCGATGCCGGCGAAGCCGGGAGCTTCGCCGCCCGTTCGGTGATCGTCGCGACCCAGCCCCATGTCGCGGCACGACTGTTGGAGGGCGTCGACGAAGCCGCCGCCGATGCCGCCGGCGGAATTGCGGCGCCGCCGCTCGCGGTCGCCTTCCTCGGCTATCGCCGCGAGCAGGTGGCGCATCCGCTCGACGGGCTCGGCTTCCTGGTGCCGCAAGGTGAGGCCCGAAGCCTGACCGGCGCCCAGTTCTGTTCGACCATGTTCCCGGGCCGCGCGCCCCAGGGATGTGTCGCGGTCGCCGGATATTTCGGCGGCGCCCGGGCGCCGCACCTGGCCCGCCTGCCGGCGGCGGAGTTGATCGAGCTCGCTCGGCAAGAGTTCGCCGACCTGATCGGTGCCAAGGGCGAGCCGGTCGTGGCGCGCGTCCGGCACTGGCCGCTCGGGCTGCCGCAGTATCGCCACGGGCACGGTGACCGTACCGCCGTGCTCGAAGGGCTATCGGGCAACCTGCCCGGACTGTTCGTCACCGGGAACTATCTCGCCGGCCCCTCGGTCGCGGCGTGCTTGGGCCAAGCGCAGGCGGTGGCCGTCGCCGCTTTGGACCGTCTGGCGCAATCGGCGCCGGCCGTCCGAATCTCCTTACTCCGTTAACGGTTATTTAGTCGTTTCCGGCTACGCATGGCGGTGCATGGATGATTGCGCCGCGATGGCTCGGTCGGGCCCGCGGCGCCATGTAGGGGACCATGACGATGCGGATCGAGCGACCTGATACCAGCGCGGAATTCGGCGCCCGCTGCCGGAACGAGCTTCTGGGTCTGGTGGAACATCCTGGACCGACCGAGCTGCGGCCCTGTCCCGGCTGCACCGAGCGCTGTTCGTGCTCGGGCTCGACCACGTGTGCTTGCAAATGCTCTGCCCGGTGTCCGATGGCGCCGCGCCAGATGTCCTCCGATCCGGATCGTTTCCCGATCGAGGCCGAAATCGTGCCGTTGGTCTTCGCGTTCCACACACTCGGCGTGTGCCGGCCGTGCTGGTCGTGCGAGGGCCATCTCGATTCGACCGGCGGGATCCTGCGTCCGCCGCAGGTTTGGTTCTACTCCGACACGGTTTTCTACCCGCGCCTGGTCGAGGAGCATCTCGCGGCGCTTCGCATCAAGCGCCGGATCGAGAACGATTGGCGCGTGTCGGTCACCGTGGCCGAGGTCGACAATCCCAGCACCACGTTCTCGCTGGCGCCGAGGGCGCCCGAGACGGATACGGCAGAAGGGCTGGCGTCGTTGCGCCGCGACGCCGCGACCATCGCCGACGGTCTGTTCGAGGGCGTGCGCGCCGCCGCCCGAACCTTCCTGCGATCGATCGAAAACCGCCTCCACACGGCCTAGCACATCTACCCATCGTCATCCCGGACGACCGAAGGTCGATCCGGGACCCAGTCCGGAGAACCAACGGGCCAGCCGGTATGCTCGGGTGTTTTCCGGAATGGGTCCCGGGTCTCCGCTGCGCGCCGCCCGGGATGACGGGGTTGGGATTTTCTACGACGACCCGAGCCAGGTCAGGCCGAGCCAGGCCAGCACCTTCGCCTTGCCGCTGGCGATCGGCTCGTCGGGCTGAAGGTCGCCCGGGAACGAGACCACCGCGCCGCCTTCGCCCGCCGCCAACAGGTCCTTCAGCGAGACTTCCAGAATCGGCGCGCCGGCCGCCTCGATCTCGGCGGCGATGTCGGCGAACCGGCCGGTCCAGGCGGGTCCCGTTGTCTCGAGGACGACGAGGTCGAGGCCGAGGTCACGGCGCAGATCGCCGAGGCTCGCGGCCTCCAGATCGCGCGAAATCATGAATTCGCCGCGTTCGCCCTTGGCGACGTAGCGCGCCTCTCGCAACTCCTCGATCGTGTCGCCCATCGCGTCGTGCGCCATTCCGGTGCGCCGTTGCAGGTCGCGCTGCCGCAGGCCTCCGCCACCGAGGCTCGCCACCGCCAGGGGATGCAGCACCGAAAGTGCTGCCGCGAGACGCGGGCCCGTCCCTTCGAGGCCGCGCCCGAGACTGCGATGCCCCGAACGCCATTCCGGCAGAGCCGCCGCCATCTCGGCGCCGAACAGCACGACGGTCCACGAGACGTACATCCAGATCAGGAAGATCGGCACCGTCGCCATCGCGCCGTAGATCGTCTGGTAGGTCGGGACACTGGAGACGTAGAGCCCGAAGCCCTTCTTCAGCACCTCGAACAGCAGACCCGCGGCGAGCCCGCCGGCAAGCGCGTCGCGCCACCGGACCGGCGCGTTCGGGATCACCATGTAGACGATGGTGAAGCCGGCGAACTGCAGCACCAAAGGCAGGAATCCCGCCAAGTTGATCAGCGGGCCGGTATAGGTCTCGACGCCCGAGGCCTTGGCCGCGGCGAACAGGTAGCTCGACAGCGACAGGCTGGCGCCGAACAAAAGCGGCGTCAGGGTCACGACCGCCCAGTAGGAAAGCAGGCGAATGACCAGCGAGCGCGGCGTTTTGATCCGCCAGATCGTGTCGAAGGTGGCGCCGATGGTCGACAGCAGCATCACCGCGCTGGCGATCAGGAAAATCACGCCGACCGCGGTCAGGCCGCCGGTCTTCTGGGTGAACTGGTCGAGGTGCTCGGCGACGACGCCGCCGATCTCGGGCACGAAGTTTTCGAAGATGAAGGACTGGGCCTCGCCGCGCAGCGCCTCGAAGGCCGGAAAGGCGGAGAAGATCGCGAAGCCGACCGCGAGCAACGGCACCAGCGCGATGAGCGAGGTATAGGTCAATCCCGCCGCGCGTTGGGTGCAATGGTCGGCCGCGAAGCGCCGCATCACGTAGCCGATGAAGCGCGCGCCCGAGACCCAGCCGGGGACGGCCGGTGTGGCCTGCCGTTCGCTCATGTTCGCGTTCCGAACCCGCAAAATCCGCGCCGATGATAGGGCCGTACGCGCGCGGGTTCAAATCGCGGCGCCCCGCGTTTGACCGTCCGGAGAGAACGCGTATGATGATCCCCAGCCCCGGAACGGCGATTTTCGCGTGCGACGGGGCGATTTTTTGTAGGGAGACAGGGTGGATGGCAGTCCCGCTAGCGCTGATGGAGGGCAAGCGCGGCCTGGTGATGGGCGTCGCGAACGACCGCTCGATCGGCTGGGGTATCGCGCGCACGCTCGCCGAGCACGGTGCGGAGCTCGCCTTCACCTATCAGGCTGAAGTGCTGGAGCGCCGGGTCCGGCCGCTCGCCGAATCCGTCGGCTCGACCGTGGTGATGGAGTGCGACGTCAGCGACGACGCCAGTCTCGATGCCGCCTTCGAGCAGCTTGGCGACGCCTGGGACTCGATCGATTTCGTGGTCCACGCCATCGCCTTCTCCGACAAGGACCAGCTGACCGGCAAGTACGTCGTGACGACGCGCGACAACTTCCAGCTGACGATGGACGTCTCGTGCTACTCGTTCACTGCGGTCTGCCAGCGCGCCGCCCGGATGATGACCGACGGCGGCGGCATGCTGACGATGACCTACTACGGCGCCGAGCGGGTGATGCCGCACTACAACGTGATGGGCGTCGCCAAGGCGGCGCTCGAGGCGAGCGTGCGCTACCTCGCGGTCGACCTCGGCGCCGAGGGAATCCGGGTCAACGCGATCTCGGCCGGGCCGATCAAGACGCTCGCCGCCGCCGGCATCGGCGACTTCCGCTACATCCTCAAGTGGAACGAGCTGAACTCGCCGCTACGCCGCAACGTCGCGCTCGACGAGATCGGCAAGGCCGGGCTCTACCTGCTCTCGGACCTCGGCTCGGGCGTGACCGGCGAGGTCCACCACGTCGATTGCGGTTACCACACGGTCGGCATGGTGGCGGTCGACGCGGCCGAGGAGGTCGGCGAGCTGCTGTCGGCAATCAAGAAGTCTTGAGCCATGTCCTCGAACACCTTCGGACATCTGTTTCGCTTCACGACCTGGGGTGAAAGCCACGGGCCGGCGATCGGCTGCGTCGTCGACGGCACGCCGCCGAGCATTCCCTTGGCCGAGGCCGACATCCAAGCCTATCTCGACAAGCGCCGCCCGGGGCAGAGCAAGCACACCTCGCAGCGCAAGGAGCCGGACGCGGTGAAAATCCTATCCGGCGTGCTCGACGGGGTGACGACCGGCACGCCGATCGGCCTGATGATCGAGAACGTCGACCAGCGCAACAAGGACTACGACGACATCCGGGACAAGTTCCGCCCGGGCCACGCCGACTACACCTATTGGAAGAAATACGGCATCCGCGATCATCGCGGCGGCGGGCGCTCGTCGGCGCGCGAGACGGCGATGCGGGTCGCCGCCGGCGCCATCGCCCGCAAGGTGCTCGGCGACCATGTGGTCGTCCGTGGCGCCCTGGTCCAGGTCGGCGAGCACGGCATCGACCGCGCCGCGTGGGATTGGGACGAGGTCGACCGGAACGACTTCTTCTCGCCCGACGCCAAGGCGGCCGGGATCTGGGAGGATGCGGTCGAGACGGCGCGCAAGGCGGGCTCGTCGCTGGGGGCCGTGATCGAGGTCGTGGCCTCGGGTGTGCCGGCGGGGCTCGGCGCCCCGGTCTATGGCAAACTCGACGCCGACATCGCCTCCGCCATGATGGGGATCAACGCGGTCAAGGGGGTCGAGATCGGCGCCGGGTTCCACGCCGCGACGCTCTCGGGCGAGGACAACGCCGACGAGATGCGGATGACCAACGCGGGCGAGGTCGAGTTCCTCTCCAACAACGCGGGCGGTATCCTCGGCGGCATCTCGACGGGCCAAGACGTGGTCGCGCGCTTCGCGGTCAAGCCGACGAGCTCGATCCTGACGCCACGCAAGACGGTGAACGTCCAGGGCGAGAACACCGAAATCCAGACCAAGGGGCGGCACGACCCGTGCGTCGGCATCCGCGCGGTGCCGGTCGGCGAGGCGATGCTGGCTTGCGTCTTGGCCGACCACCTGCTGCGCCACCGCGGCCAGTGCGGGTAGATTTAGCAACGAGAGGGGAGGCCGACATGCCGAACGAATTCCGACGCCTGACCTTCCACAACGACGAGGTCAAGCAAGCGATCGCCGACAGTTCCGCGAGGCCGGTGAGCAAGGTGCCGGGCGGCGACATCACCCTGATCAAGCCGGTGCAGGACAAGGACGACCACTTCTACGAGCTGTCGTTCTTCGACTATGGCAAGAACAAGGAAGAGAACGTGCGCATCGCCGAGGGAGGGGCGCTTTCGGCGATCATCGAACTCTGTATCTCGACCAAGATTCCGCTGCCGCTGGAATCGCAGAAGACCTTGCGGCTGGTCGACCAGAATCTCTGCCTCGACATCTTCATGGGCGAGGCGGCGGCGCTCGCCGCGGCGGAGTAGTCGTTTGCCGGCGGATTACCCGGAGAGTGTCGCCGCCGCGCTCGGCGCGCTCGACGACTTCATGGCGGCGCTCAACGCGCGCGACGAGGCCGGGATCAACGCCGCGTACAACTTCCCCCACATCCGGATCACCGGCAACAACGAGGTCATGACTTTCGAGCAGCGCGGCGACTACAAATTCGAGTATTTCGACCGACGCACCAAGGCCGACGGCTGGCACCACAGCGAGTGGGACAAGCGCGAGGTGATCTATGCCGGGCCCGACAAGGTCCATCTCGACGTGGTGTTTTCGCGCTACCGGGAAAATGGGTCCCTGATCGCGACCTACCGCTCGCTCTATATCGTGACCAATGTGGACGGCCGCTGGGGCATCCAGGCGCGCTCCAGCTTCGCGCCGTAATCGCGTAACCGTCCCCCTCACCCGGCCGCTACGCGGCCACCCTCTCCCGCCAGGGGAGAGGGTTTTTCGTGCGAGCTCGGCAGTATACACCCTCTCCCCTCGTGGGAGAGGGAGGGGCCCGGCCACTCGAAGAGTGGCTGGGAGGGTGAGGGGGTCGCTATCCCGCCCGCACCGGATAGGCGAGGAAGCCGCGGAACCGCGCCCGGCCGCCGCGGCGGAACTCGCCGTCGCGCCGGAGCTTGGGCAAGCGCGCGACGAGCTTGGCGATCGCGACCCGGCCTTCCATCCTAGCCAGGATCATCCCGGCGCAGGCGTGCCGGCCGGTGGCAAAGGCGAGGTGCCGGTTCGGCGAGCGCGCGATGTCGAGCCGGTCCGGGTCGGGGAACTGGCTCGGGTCGCGGTTGGCGGCCCCGATGCAGAGATGGATGTAGGCGCCCGCTGGCATCGCCACACCACCGACCGTGGTGTCCGCCGCCACGCGGCGGTTGCCGAGCTGGTTCGAGCTCTGGTAGCGCAGGAACTCCTCCACCGCACTCTCGATCAGGTCGGGCTCGCCATCGAGGCGCCGCCATTCCGCTGGATTGTCGAGCAGGGCGGCGATGCTGTTGCCGATCAGGTTGGTCGTGGTCTCGTGCCCGGCGTTGAGCAGGAAGATGCAGTTCTGGATCAACTCGGTGTCGGAGAGCTGTTCGCCCTCGGGATTGCCTTCAATCAGCCGCGCCATCACGTCGTCGCCGAACCTGTCGGGATTGCGCCGCCGTTCCGCGATCAGGTCCGAAAGATAGCCCGAGAACTCGGTCACCGCGCGGTTGCCGCGCTCGAGCACTTGCGCTGGGGTCACCGGCTCCAAGGCGCCGAGGATCGCGAGCGACCAGCCCCTGAGCGGACCGCGGTCCTCGTGGGGAATGCCCAACATATTGCCGATCACCTCGACCGGGATCGCGGCGGCGAAGTCGGCGATCAGGTCGAAGCTGCCCATCTCTTGCGCCCGGTCGAGCAGCCGGTCGACCAGCGCCACCAGGTCCGGCTCGAGCTGCTTGAGGGCGCGCGGCGTGAAGGCGGGATTGAGAAGTTCGCGCACCCGCGTGTGCAACGGCGGGTCGTTGAACACCAAGCTCGTGGTGTGGTGGAGATAAAGCGGGCTATCGCCGTATTTCGGGCCGAACTCACGGGTCTTGTCGGAGCTGAACTCCTCGCCGCGGTAAACCTGCATCAGGTCGTCGTAGCGCGTCAGGAAATAACTGCCGTCGGGGCAGCGGTGCACCGGGTCGTGCTCGCGCAACAAGTGGTAGGCCGGGAAGGGGTCGTCGAGGAAGGCGGGTTCGAGGGCGTTCGGGTCGAATGCGGCGGCGCGGTCCGGGGCCGGCCGCGGGTCGTCAATGTCGCCGCCCCAGGGGGTCGCCTCGGTCGTCATCGGGGGGCTTTCGACAGGGCCGGCGGGCCGGCTACTCCGCCGCCTGCTTGCCCTTCGCCGCCTTCTCGCGCTCGGCCAACTTGGTGAATCCGTCGCGGGTCTGCGGCAGCCGGCGCTCGAGGATGCGCGAGGCCACCACCGTGCGCAGGATCTGCGCCGTGCCGCCGCCGATGGTGAACATGCGGCCGTCGCGCACCATGCGCTCCAAGGGATTGCGCCTGGAATAGCCGGCGGCGCCGAACATCTGCAACGCGTCGTTGGTCACCTTGATCGCCATTTCGGACGCGATGATCTTGGCCTTCGCCGCCTCGGTCGCGTCCGGGAAGCCGTCGCCGGCGTTGGCCGCGGCGCGGTAGAGCATCAGCTGCGCCGCGTCGATCTGGATCGACATGTCGGCGAGCATCCATTGCAGGCCTTGGAACTCGTAGATCGGCCGGCCGAACTGCTCGCGCTGCTTGGAGTAGGCGAGGGCGTGCTCAAAGGCGCCTTGGGCGATACCGAGCGCCATGGTGCCGGCCCCGACGCGTTGCGAGTTGTAGGCGTCCATCAGGTCGGCGAAGCCCTTCCTTAGGCCGCGCGGCGGCTGCACCATCATCGATGCGTCGACCTCCATGTCCTGCATGACGACCTCGGCCTCGGGAATGCCGCGCAGCCCCATGGTCGGCTCGCGGTTGCCGATCGAGAGCCCCGGGGTCTCGTCCCTGACCGCGAGGAAGCCGCCGATGCCCTGCTCCTCGCCTGCCTCGTCGAACACACGGGCGAAGACGAGATGGAGGCGCGAGACCCCGGCGCCGGTGATCCAGTGCTTCTTGCCGTTGATGACGTAGATATCGCCCTTTTTATCGGCGCGCGTGGTCATCTCGGTCGCCGCACTACCGGCCTCGGGTTCGGTGATGCAGATCGCCGGCTTGTCGCCGTCGAGCACCAGCGATGCCGAGAGCTTCTTCTGCTCCTGGCTGCCGTATTTCATCACCGTTGAGATCGCGCCCATGTTGCTCTCGACCGCGATCCGCCCGGTCACGC
Organism: Alphaproteobacteria bacterium; assembly: GCA_030743445.1. Taxonomy (GTDB): domain Bacteria; phylum Pseudomonadota; class Alphaproteobacteria; order UBA8366; family UBA8366; genus JASLSL01. The sequence goes on along the minus strand of JASLSL010000277.1, from coordinate 19,128 downwards.
CGCAGACCTGCGCCATCTGCTCGACGACCAGCACCGCGTCGAAGAAGGTCAGTCCCTGGCCGCCGTATTCCTTGGGAATCGTCATGCCCATGAAGCCGGCGTTCTTCATCTCCTCGACGGTGTTCCAGGGATATTCCTCGCTGATGTCGATCTCGGCGGCGCGGGCCGCGAAGCTGCCGCGCGCCAGCTCGCGGGCGCGGGCCTGCAAATCCTGCTGTGCCTCGGTCAGTTGGAAGTCCATGGCCGCACTCCTCGGCTACGGTGTTGATTTTGGCGAAGTATGAAAGGCGGTCGCGTCAAAGACAAGCGACGCCCCCTCACCCTCCCACCGCTTCGCGGCCGATTTGCCTTGACCCTCACCCGGCCGCTGCGCGGCCTGCCCTCTCCCGCGCTGGGGAGAGGGTAAGCGGCTTCGCCGCTTGGTGGCACGACGACAACCCCCTCTCCCCTGGCGGGAGAGGGTCGGGGTGAGGGGGTTATCGATTAGAAAGCGGGCCGCTTACTTCGGCTGCGGGACGATCCGGATGTAGGGCATCGGCGACTGCCAGCCGTCGGGATACTTTTCCTTGGCCTCGTCGTCCGACACCGCGGGCACGATGATGACGTCGTCGCCGTCCTTCCAGTTGACCGGTGTGGCGACCTGGTGATTGGCCGTCAGTTGGCAGGAATCCAAGAGCCGCAGAACCTCGTCGAAATTCCGCCCGGTGCTCATCGGATAGGTCAGCATCGCCTTGACCTTCTTGTCGGGCCCGATGACGAAGACCGAGCGCACGGTCGCGTTGTCGACCGGGGTCCGGCCCTCGGAGGTATCGCCCGCATCGGCCGGCAGCATGTCGTAGAGCTTCACCACCTTCAGCTCGGGATCGCCGACCAGCGGATAGTTCACCGCGTGACCCTGGGATTCCTCGATGTCCTTGGACCACTTCTCGTGATCGCTGACGCCGTCGACGCTGAGGCCGAGAATCTTGCAGTTGCGTTTCTCGAACTCCGGCTTGAGCCCGGCCATGTAGCCGAGCTCGGTGGTGCAGACCGGGGTGAAGTCCTTGGGGTGCGAAAACAGGATCGCCCAGCCGTCGCCGATCCATTCGTGGAAGTCGATGTTCCCCTCGGTGGTCTCGGCCGAGAAGTCGGGAGCCTCGCTGTTGATTCTGAGTGCCATAATGTCCTCCTGTGCTTGTCCCTGGTCTGGATTCATCGGGTTCGAACCCGAGACGGCCGCCCGCAGGCCCCCGGCCGCCGTCAACCTTATCGTTTCGGATTATTGGTTAACGATAAGATTAATACGTTACGGCGCTCGGGCAACAGCGAACTTACGCCCGGCGCAGTTGTCCAACTCGGCGATCAGGGCCTGTTTCTCGGGTGCCGACAGAAACGACGCCTCGAACGAGTTTCGGGCCAGTTGGTAAAGCTCTGGCTCACTCAGGCCCAGCGCCTCCTCCACCACCCGGTAGTTCTCGTTGACGTAACCGCCGAAATAGGCCGGGTCGTCGGAGTTGACGGTGACCATGAGGCCGCGCGCCATCATCTCGCGCAGCGGGTGGCGCCCGATGTCGGGGACCACGCCGAGCCTCAGATTCGACAGGGGACAAAGGGTCAGCGGCGTGCGCGTTCGCGCCAGGCGTTGGACCAGGGCCTTGTCGTCAAGCGAACGGTTGCCGTGATCGATACGGGCGACGCGAAGCTCGTCGAGGGCCTGGCGCACGTAGTCGGCCGGCCCGTCCTCGCCGGCGTGGGCGACCGCGAGGAATCCCTCGGCGCGGGCGCGGGCGAAGACCTTGGCGAATTTCGCCGGCGGGTTTCCAAACTCGGAGGAATCCAAGCCGACGGCGGCGATCCGGTCGCGATAAGGCAAAGCCATTTCCAGTGTCGTCATGGCATCCTCGGCGTCGAGGTGCCGGAGAAAGCACATGATCAGCTTGGTACCGATCCCAAACTCGCTTTTTGCGTCCTGGAGCGCTTGGTGGATGCCGTCGATCACCGTGGCGAACGGCACGCCGCGTCCGGTGTGGGACTGCGGATCGAAGGAAATCTCCGCATGCAGGACATTCTGTTGGCGCGCCTTGGACAGGTATGCATGGGTAAGCTCATAGAAGTCGCGTTCGGCGATCAGCACCCGACTGCCCTGATAATAGAGGTCGAGGAATTCCTGAAGGTTGCGAAAGCGATAGGTGGCGGCGATCTCGGCTTCCGTGCGATAGGGCACATCCACGCCGTTGCGGACGGCGAACGCCAGCATCATTGCGGGCTCCAGCGTGCCCTCGATGTGGAGGTGAAGCTCGGCCTTGGGCAATCGCTCGATGTATGCCGGGACCGGCATGGCGCGGATTTCCTGTTGCGTCGGCGCTATGATCTGCCGCTTTGGGGCGGATTGGCTATGATACAGATCAGTCTGCTTGCCCGTTCCCGGGGCTAATATGCCGGCATCGACCGGTTGGATGGCGACAACATCATGGCAACCGTTACCAAACTCTTCGACGAGGCGGAGATCGCGCAACGCGTGGAGGAGCTTGCGGGCGAGATCGCCGGTGCGCTTCCGCCCGATCTCATGCTGGTCGGCGTCTTGAAGGGCAGCTTCGTGTTCATGGCCGATCTGATCCGGGCCCTGGACCGGACCGGACAGACGCCCTCGGTCGAGTTCGTCCGGCTCAGCAGCTACGGCCACGGGCGGGAAAGCGCGGGCGACATCGCCCTGATCGGCGACGTGCCCGCGGGTGTCGGCGGACGCGCGGTCCTTCTGGTCGACGACATCGCCGACACCGGGCGCTCACTCGACTACGCCCGGAACCTGCTGGTCGATGCCGGGGCCAGGCCGATCTGGTCCTGCGCCTTGGTCGACAAGCCGAGCCGGCGGGAGATCGATTTCACGGTCGACTTCGTGGGCTTCACGGTGAACGACGTATTCGTCGTCGGCTACGGCATCGACTACGCCGAAGACTACCGCCACTTGCCCTATATCGGCGCCGTGGACTGACCGGCCGGCCGGTGTTCTCGCATCGGGGTGCCCGCGATACCGAATTCCCTTCCGCGTCGGCCGGGATAGTCTAAACTTGGCCAAATCCTCGAAATCGAACCGGGTGGCCTTACAAGTCCCGGATGTCCCGGCACAGGGAGCCGTATCCGATGAAAAAAATCGTCATTGGCGTAATCGCCGTGATCGTGGTGCTTGCCGCCGCGGTCGTGATCGTCCCGTCGCTCATCGACTGGAACAACTACAAGCCGGATATCGCCCAAGCGGTAAAGGATGCGACCGGCCGCGACCTGGTGATCGGCGGCGATATAGAGGTTTCGATCCTGCCCGAGATTTCCTTCCGGGTAAGCGACATAAAGCTCTCGAACGCGCCGGGCGCGGCCGAGGCGGAAATGTTCACGCTCGCCGCCGCGCGCGGCCGAATCGGCCTGTTTCCGCTAATTTCGGGTGCGGCGATCGTCGAGGAGCTGGTGATCAGCAAGCCGGTCGTCCACCTTTCGGTCGACAAGTCCGGGCGGCCCAACTGGGCGTTCCGGGGCGCGGCGGCGCCGGCGAAAGCGAAGGCGGCGGCGAAAACAGAGGACGGTGGCCCGCCGATCTCGGGTCTCAAGCTCGGCGACGTGCGGCTCGAGGACGGGCTGGTCACTTACACCGACGCGCGGACCGGCCAGAAGGTGGTCGCTAAGGCGATCAACGTGAAGGCGGCATTGGCGGAACTTTCGGCCCCGTTCACCTTGACCGGCAGCCTGACCCTGAACGGCGATCCGGTCGTGCTGAAGGTCTCGCTGAACTCGCCCGGCGGGTTGCTCGGCGGCAACCGCGCCGCGCTCGATACCGCGATCCAGGCGACGCACATCAAGCTGAGCTACGCCGGTGGTGTCAGGCAAAAGCCGATTCCGGCGCTCGACGGCACCTTCGATCTCTCGATCCCCTCGGTCGGTAGGATGGCGGCGTAGCTCGGGCGGCCGCTCGGCAAGGGCCAGAGGGACCCCGGACCGTTCAACGTCCATGCGGTGTTCAAGGGCGAAGGCGCGAAGATGACGATCGAGCAGGCGACGATCAAGGGGGCGGCGCTGTCGGTCAAGGCGACCGGCGGCCTCGACGGCTCGGGCAAGGTCAAGCGCGCGACCTTCAACCTCGAGGCCGGTTTGCTCGACCTCGACCGCTATCTGCCGCCGCCGGCCGATACGGCGATGGCCAGACGGGCGCGGACGAAAAGGCACGCGGGCGATCCGATGGCGGCGATCCCCGACGAGCCCTTCGACCTCTCGGGGCTCAAGGGGACCGAGGCGGACATCAAAATATCGATCGGCGGCGTGAAGGCGCGAGGCTTCAGGCTCGGCCGGATCGGCTTCGCCGCGACCCTCAAGGGCGGGGTGCTGAACGCCGCCCTGCAGGAGCTTCGGCTCTATGGCGGCAACGTCAGCGGCAAGGTGAAGGCGGACGGCTCGGGCTCGGCGCTCGGCATCGACGCCGAGTTCGACGTCGCGAAGGTCGATGTCGGGGCGCTCGCCCGTGCCGCCCAGGGCGGCGAGGCTAAGGTCGCCGGCATCGCGACCGCGAGCCTCTCGGCCAAGGGCCAGGGAAGGAACCCGCGCGCCCTGGTGCAAGGCCTGGTCGCCAGCGCCAAATTGTCGCTCGGCGGGATCGACGTGAGGGCCGCGCCGGGGACGTTGACCAAGCTCGATCTCGCGGTCGACCTGCCGGGCGTCGACGCGAGCCCGAGCGTTGCGGCGAATCTCGTCTACAACAAGGAGCCGGTCGCGATCTCGGCCAAGCTCGACCCGCTGCCCAAGGTGCTCTCGGGCAAGAAGTTCAAGGCCGAGCTGGCGGTCGACTCCAAGCGGCTGAAGCTGAACTACACGGGAACGGTGCAGGCCCAACCGGTGCCGGGCTTGGCCGGCAAGTTCGGGCTCGACGTGCCCTCGGTCGGCGGGCTGCTGGCGTGGGTCGGCTCGCCGCTGCCGAAGGACCAACCCGACCCGGGACCGCTCAAGGTCAGCGCCACGCTCGCGGCCGACGGTCCCAAGGCCTCGCTCGAGCAGGCCACGATCGACGGCAAGGCGCTGAAGGCGACGATGACGGCGAGCGTCGACGGATCGGCGGCGGTCAAGCGCTTCGACGCCAATGTCGAGATCATCGAGGCCGATCTCAACGCCTATCTGCCGGAGCAGAAGGACAAGAAAAAAACCGCGAAGAAGAAATCGGCGAAAGGCTCGAAGCCAGCAGGGTGGAGCGAGGACCCGATCGACCTCTCGGGCCTGCACACGGCAGAGGGGCAGGCCAAGGTGAAGATCGGCCGGGTACGCTATGGCGATCTCGATATCGAAGGTGGCACGGCGACATTGACCCTGGCGAAGGGTGTCTTGAAGGCCGCGGTCGCGAAGCTGCAACTCGCCAAAGGCACCATCGACTTCAACGCCACGATCGACGGCTCGGCCGCTTCGGCGGCGATCGACTACCAGCTCAACGTCGCCGGGGTCCAGGCGCGGCCGATCCTGAAGACCTTCGCCGGCACCGACCGGCTGAGCGGCGCCACCGCGCTTCAGGCGAGCGGGCGGACCAAGGGCGCCAACGTGAAGCAGTTGGTCTCGGCGCTGAACGGCAAGGGCGGTTTCTCGTTCAAGGACGGCGCGATCCACGGCATCAACATCGCCAAGACCCTGCGCAACGCCGGCAGCTTCGGCTTCGGCGATTCGAGCGCTGAGAAAACCGACTTCGCGGAGCTTTCGGGCAGTTTCACCATCGCCGACGGCGTGGTCGACAACCGCGACTTCAAGATGCAGGCGCCGCTGGTGCGCCTGGCGGGCGCCGGCAAGGTGCCGATGCCGCCGCGCACCGTCGACTACACGGTCGAGGCCAAGATCGTCGCCTCGCTGAAGGGCCAGGGCGGCGGCAGCGGGTTCGTGGGGCTGCCGATTCCGGTCAAAATCACCGGCTTGTGGGACGATCCGTCCTACGGCGTCGATTGGAAGTCGGTGCTGCTCAACGCCTCGACCGACCCGAGCCGGATCGCCAATTTGCCCGATAACCTGGTGACCATGGGCAAGGGCATGGGGATCAAGATTCCTGGCCTCTCGACGATTACCGGCACCGCCGGAAGTGCGGGCAGTTCGGTGATCGACAAGGTGCTGAAGGTGCTGCCGAGCCTGCCGGGCACCCAACAGAAACAGCCGGCGACCTCGACCGAGCAAAAACCGGCCGAGGAAAAGGCGCCGAGCCTGCTCAGCCCGCTGAAAAAACTGTTCGGGAATTAACCTGCGCCGGCTCCGCCTTGCCGCCCGGCGGGGTGGTGCGCTAGCGTCGGGGCAAGCCGAATAAGATATTCAGGGAGTCTCTGATGCACACCGACCAATGGGGACACGAGGTGACCGCCGCCAGCGCCGAGGCGGTCGAGGCGTTGGAGCGGACATGGATGTCCTATCTCGGGTTGCGGTTGGAGACCGGCGACCTGTTGGGCGAGGCGTTCGAGGCCGATCCGGAAATGCCGATGGCGAGCCTGACCCGCGGCAATTTCCTGCAACTATTTTCCTTCAGGGCGTTCGAGGGCAAGATCGACCAGGCAATCGCCGGCGCCGAGGCCGCGATCGGGAAGCACGGGGGGACGGCGCGCGAGAAGCTCCATCTCGAAGCGCTGAAGGCGTGGCGGGCGGGCCAGCTGCGCCGCACGCTGGAGATTTGGGAGCAGATCCTGTTGGACAATCCGCGCGACGTGCTGGCGCTCAGGCTTGCCCATTTCCTGCATTTCTACCTCGGCGACAGCCAGAACCTGCGGGATTCGGTGTTGCGGGTCATGCATGCCTGGGACGAGACGGTGCCGGGGTTCGGCTTCGTCCTGGGGCTCAAATCCTTCGGCCTCGAGGAGTCGGGCAACTACGCGCCGGCCGAGGTGGCGGGCAAGCACGCGGTCGAGATCAACGCCGAAGACGCCTGGGCAACCCACGCGGTGGCCCATGTGATGGAGATGCAGGGCCGCCACCGGGACGGGATCGAATGGCTCGAAGGGCTGTCGGGCAATTGGGGACCGGTCAACAATTTCCGCTTCCACACCTGGTGGCATCTCGGACTCTACTATTTGGAGACCGAGAATTTCGACAAGGTGCTCGAGCTATACGACACCGAGATCAGGGCCGAGTCGACCGACGATCACATCGACCTTGCCAACGCGGCGGCGATGCTGGCGCGGCTCGAGATGCGCGGCGTCGATATCGGCGACCGTTGGGCCGAGCTCGGCGAGGTCTGCGCCCGGCATATGGACGACCACATGTTCAGTTTCCACGACGCCCACTACATCATGGCGATGGCCGGCGCCGGCCGGCCGGCCGATGTCGAGCAGTCGCTGAAATCGATGGCGGCGGCGGCCGAGGCCGACACCACCGAAGGGCTGATCTTCAAGCAGGTCGGCTTGCCGCTCTGCCGGGCGATGGTCGCCTTCCGCAACGGCGAGTACGGCAAGGTCGTCGAGCTCATGGCGCCGGTCCGCTACCAGGTCTTCCGCATCGGCGGCAGCCACGCGCAACGCGACCTGTTCGCTCAAATGCTGGCCTATGCGGCGGTCCGGGACGGACGGTTCGACCTCGCCCGGGCGCTGATGTCGGAGCGGGTCGAACGCCGGCCCGGCAGCTCGACCAACTGGCGCTGGTATGCCGACGTGCTCGACGGTGTGGGCGATGGCGAGGGTGCCGCCGCGGCGCGCGCCAGGGCCGCGGAAGCGCTAGCCGCCTGAAACGGGGAGGGAGATCATGGACATCAAGGGACACGTCGCAATCGTCACCGGCTCGGCGACCGGGCTCGGCGCCGCGACCGCGCGGCTGCTCGCCGCCAAGGGCTGCAAAGTCGTCGTCAACTACTCGCAGAGCGCGGCCGAGGCCAAGGAAACCCAGGCGGCCTGCGAGGGTTCAGGGGTCGAGACCCTGCTGGTCCAGGCCGACGTCGGGGATGACGGCGAGTGTCGCCGCCTCGTCGCCGAGACGATTGAGAAATGGGGCCGGGTCGATGCTCTCGTCAACAACGCCGGGACGACCAAATACGTCGACCACGACGACCTGGAAGGCCTGACGCCGGAGGACTTCGAGCGCATCTTCCGGGTCAACGTCTTCGGCCTCTACCAGATGATCCGCGCGGTGACCCCGCACATGAAGGCGGCGGGCAGGGGCTCGATCGTCAATATCTCGTCGATCTCGGGCGTCACCGGGATCGGCAGCTCGGTCGCCTACGCCGGCTCGAAGGGGGCGGTCAATACCATGACCCTGTCGCTCGCCCGGGCCCTGGCGCCGGAAATCCGGGTCAACGCGATCTGTCCCGGCTTCATCGGCACCCGTTGGCAGGTCGCCGGCATGGGCGGCGATGCGGAATACCAAGCCCGCGTCAAAGAGGTCGAGACGAATATGCCGCTCCGGCGCGCCAACACGCCGGAAGACATCGCCGAATCCGTGGTCTGGTTCGTCAAGGGGGCCGAATGGATCACCGGCGAAACCCTGATCGTCGACTCCGGCCTGCACCTCGGCTTCGCGACGACCAAGGCGCGGTGAGTTCGCGCTCACCGAATTGTCGTTAATCCCCCCTCACCCCAAACCCCTCTCCCGCCAGGGGAGAGGGGCTTCTGGCCGAGCCTACCAAGCGGCGAAGCCGCTTACGCTCTCCCCATCCGAGGGAGAGGGAGGGTCCCGCCGCGGAGCGGTGGGAGGGTGAGGGGGCGCGCTAGCGCCTACTTCCGCAACGTCGCTATGACCCGTTTGGTCTCGCCGTCGCGGCGGAGATTGGACCCCGACTGAGCGCCAAAATCCCGGTGACCCGCGCTCCCGGCTCCCCGATTTGACCCAGATCATTGGCAGTTCGCCGAATCTGTCTTATGGCTGGGTCCAATTCCAAAATACCGAGGAGGATTTATGACATGCGCAATCTAGCGATTGGCTTGGCGCTCGTCGCCTTGATCTTCTCGGCGCCGGTGGCGAACGCCGACCCGATCAAGATCAAGTTCTCCCACGTCGTTGCGGAGAACACGCCGAAGGGCAAGGGGGCTCTCGCATTCAAACGGCTTGTCGAAAAGCGTTTGGCCGGCAAAGTCGTCGTCGAGGTCTATCCCAACTCGCAACTGTTCGACGACAAGAAGGTGATGCAAGCCTTGCTGTTGGGCGACATTCAAATGGCCGCCCCGTCGCTGTCGAAGTTCAACAAGTTCACCAGGAAGCTCCAGGTCTTCGACCTGCCGTTCTTGTTCGATGACATCGACGCGGTCGACCGGTTCCAGAACAGTTCGACAGGCAAGGCACTGCTCGATTCCATGAAGAGCAAGGGCTACAAAGGTCTCGCCTATTGGCACAACGGCATGAAACAGATATCGGCCAACAAGCCGCTGCGCATGCCGACCGACGCTAAGGGACTGAAGTTCCGAATTCAGCAGTCGGACGTGCTCGAGGCCCAATTCCGTGCTCTCAAGGCGAATCCGCAGAAGATGGCGTTCTCGGAGGTCTACAACGCCCTGCAGACCGGCGTCGTCGATGGCCAGGAGAACACCTGGTCGAATATCTACTCGAAGAAGTTCTTCGAGGTTCAGAAGTACTTCTCCGAATCCAACCATGGCTTGATCGACTACCTCGTGGTCACCAACGCCAAATTCTGGGACGGGCTTCCGGGCGACATTCGCACCGAGCTCGAGCAGATCCTGGTAGAGGCGACCGCCGTCGCGAACGGAACCGCTCGCCAGAAAGCGGACAACGATCGCAGGAAGATCATCGAGTCCGGCGTGACGCAGGTTCTCACCCTATCCAAGGACGAGCTTGCGGCCTGGCGCCGGGTAATGCAGCCGGTGTGGCAGAAGTTCGAACGCCAGATCGGCAAGGATGTGATCGATGCGGCCCTGGCGGCCAACAAAGTGAGTTGAGCGAGCCGCCACTAGGCGTCCGAAAACGGATGAGATCGGTCGAGCCGTGTTCGGACGTATCATAAATCGGCTGGAGGAGGGCGCTATCGCCCTCCTCCTTGCCGCTATGACAGTCGTGACCTTTTCCCAGGTCGTCGCGCGTTACGTGTTTAACACCGGCGCGGTGTGGGCGCTCGAGCTGACCCAGTATCTGTTTGCCTGGCTCGTGCTGTTCGGCATGTCCTATGGCGTGAAGGTTGGCGCGCATATCGGCGTCGACGCGTTCGTCAAAAAAATGTCGCCCACCGCACAGCGCGTCGTCGGCATCGCCGCCGCCGTGTTCTGCATGTGCTACGGCGCGATCGTGTTCGCCGGCAGCTGGCATTTGGTCGAGTCGACCTACGTTCTCGACATCGAGTCCGAGGATCTTCCCATACCTCAATGGGTTCCCTTTCTCATTTTGCCGGTCGGGTTCGGACTTCTATTCCTGCGGCTCGCGCAAGTTGCGTACCGCATCTTGAGTGGCCGCCAGCACGGCTTCCAACTTGTCGACGAGGCGGCGCAGGCGATCGAGCGTAGCCGGGACCAGCTGCGGCTGGATCAGGACGTTGACGATGCGGGTTCCGGGCCAAGGACGGATTAGTCGGACAATGACCACCGTCTTCCTGTTCGTTCTTCTCTTCGGCTTCATGTATATCGGCATGCCGATCGCGATCGCGCTCGGCCTTTCCAGCGTCGCGACGATTCTTTTGTTTTCCGACGATTCACTTGCCGCCCAAGCCTTGAAGCTGTTCAGCACGATGGAGCACTACACGCTCCTCGCAATTCCGTTCTTCATCCTGTCCTCGCATTTCCTTTCGACAGGCGGAGTCGCCGAGCGCCTGATCCGCTTCGCGGTCGCCTGCATCGGTCATCTTAGCGGCGGGCTCGCCATGGCCTCGGTAATGGCGTGCATGCTGTTCGCCGCGGTGTCCGGATCCTCTCCGGCCACCGTCGTGGCGATCGGCACCATCGTCATCGGCGGCATGGTCTCGGCCGGTTACAAGAAGGATTTCGCCGTCGGTGTCATCGTCAACGCCGGTACCCTCGGCATCCTGATCCCGCCGTCGATCGTCATGGTGGTCTACGCAGCGGCGACGGAGGTTTCGGTCGGCCGCATGTTCATGGCCGGCGTGATCCCTGGCCTGATTGGCGGCCTGCTGCTCATGGGTGGAATTTACGTCCGCGCCCGCATGATCGGTCTGCCGCGACAGCCGCGGGCGTCGATGCAGGAGGTGTTCGAAGCGGGGTCGGACGCCGTGTGGGGACTGTTGCTGATCCTGATCATTCTAGGCGGTATCTACGGCGGCATTTTCACGCCGACCGAAGCGGCGGCGGTGGCGGCGGTTTACGCCTTCCTGATCGCCGTTTTCGTCTATCGCGACATGGGGCCGCTCAAGGGCGTTCACTGGCGCAATCCGGACGCGGACGAGGGGCTCGCGGCGATCGTCCTGCGCAACGTCGTGGCGTCCGTTTGTGCCGCACCCAGGGTGCCGTTCGACAAGGACGTGTTCAAAGTCTTGATCGAAGCCGGGAAGGTGTCGGTGATGCTGCTGTTCATCATCGCCAATGCCATGCTATTCGCCCATGTTCTGACGACCGAGCAAATTCCGCAGCAGATCGCCTCGCTGATCACCGAGGCCGGGATGACGTGGTGGATGTTCCTGATCGTCGTCAACGTCATCTTGATCCTCGCGGGCGACTTTATGGAGCCGTCCGCCATCCTGCTCATTATGGCGCCGATATTCTTCCCGATCGCGGTGCGGCTCGGCATCGACCCGATCCACCTCGGCATCATCATGGTGGTCAATATGGAGATCGGCATGGTCACGCCGCCGGTCGGCCTCAACTTGTTCGTCGCCTCCGGCATCACCGGAATGAGCTTGATCGAAGTTCTCAAGGCGGCGCTGCCATGGATGATCATCCTGGTCGCTTTCCTGGTGCTCATCACCTTCGTTGCGCCGATATCGATCTGGCTGCCGAACCTGCTGTTCGGGCCCGAATTCGTCGATATCGGAAAGTGAGATCGCGAGACAGGCGAACCTCGCCTGGATTTATTTCCGCAATGTCACCGTGACCCGTTTGGTCTCGCCGCTGCGGCGGAAGGTGAGGTCGAAAGCGTCGCCGCGGCGGAACAGGTGAACCGCCGAGGTGACGCCGCTTGCCTTCAGGATTTTGCGCCCGGCGATCTCGACGATCACGTCGCCGGGGCGCAACCCCGCCGCTTCCGCCGCCCCCTTGGCCTGGACCCGGACCACGCCGGCCCCGGCGCCGGTCTTGCGCGCAGCCTCGGGCAGGTCCTCGACGCGGAGGCCGAGGCGGCTGCGGATCACCCGTCCCGTGGCCTTCAGGTCCTCGACCACGCGCATCACCATGGGCAGCGAGGCCGCGAAGTTGACCCCGACATTGGCGTCGACCTCCTTGGTGAAGATCGCGCTGACCAGGCCAACGAGCCGGCCCTGGCCGTCGACCAGCGCCCCGCCCAACGCGCCCGGGTTGACCACCGCGTCGGTCTGGATGAAGTCTTCGATCGGGTTGAAGCCGACGCCGGAACGGTGTGTCGCCGACACCACGCCGCAAGTGACCGACAGGCCGAGGCCGAACTGGTTGCCGATCGCGCAGACCGGGTCGGCCAGCGCCGGCTCCGGCCCCGCCTCGAGGACCGGCAGGTCGACCGAAGCCTTGATCAACGCGATGTCGGTCGGCGCGTCGAGGCCGACGATCTCGGCCGGCAGGATGCGTCCGTCCGCTAGCCGCACCCGCACCGAGGTCGAGCCGCGCAGCACGTGGACGTTGGTTGCGAGATAGCCGCCCTCGAAGACCGCGACGCCGGTGCCCTCGGGCCGCTCGCGGCGGGCGCGTTTGACGTCGGCCGGAACGTCGCGGCCCTTCGGCCATTCGGGCAGCACGCTGACCACGGAGCGAAGCGTGTCAGGCGACACGGGCCCGGCCGCTGCCGGTGCCGCCAGCACCGTGAGCGCCGCCCACAGCCACAAAATCGGGATATACCGGCCCGCCATCGCTTCCGCTCGTAATGCCATCGCAAGGATTGCATTAGAGCCGGAGGTGGGCCGCCCAAGTCAATCACCATGACGTACAATGCCGCGGTTTGACCCGCACGCCGCTTTCGCCTATTAGGCGAGGATTGCAACGGCGGTAACGTATCGCGGGACCCATGCGCGCCATTCGGTGGATCGGACGGATTATTCTCTACGGCCTCGCCGCCTTGGGCGGGCTGACGGTGGCCGGGCTCGTCGCCGTGGCGATCTTCGCCGGGCGCCTCCAGGAGCCAGTCGCCGAGCTGCCGGATTCGATCGTCCTTTCGGTCGACTTCAGGAACGGCGTCGTCGAGGGGCCGAAGCGCGGCCTGCTGCCGAATATCGGCGGCGGCGGCGAGAACGTGCTGCGCGACGTTGTCGAGGCACTCGAAGCGGCCGCGAAGGACGACCGGGTCAAGGGCCTGGTGGCCAGGTTCGGCGGCGAGCGGATCGATCTCGCCCATGCGCAGGAGCTGCGCGATGCGGTCGCCGCGTTCCGCAAGAGCGGCAAGTTCACCAAGGCGTTCGCCGAGAGCTTCGGTGGGCTCCGCAACGGCACGGTCGAATATTACCTTGCCGCCGCGTTCGAGCAGGTCTGGCTGCAGCCCTCGGGCAATGTCGGGCTGATCGGGGCGGCGATCGAGATGCCGTTCTTGAAGGGCGCGCTCGAGAAGCTCGACGTCGAGACCCGGATCGAACAGCGCCATGAATACAAGTCGGCCGCCGAACTGCTGACCCGCAGCGGCCTCAGCGAGCCGGCCCGCCGATCGCTCAAACGACTTGTCGAGTCCTGGCTCGTCCAGATCGTCAGGGGCATTGCCGAGGATCGCCGATTGGGGCACGACACCGTAAACAGATTGGTCGATACCGGACCGCATCTCGGCGCCGACGCGAGGCAACTCGGGCTCGTCGACCGTCATGGCTACTGGGACGAAGTGGTATCTGCTGTACAGAAAGATGCGCGGACAGACGTGAAATTGATTTCGGTGAATGACTATCTTGCCGCCGCTGGGCGCCCAAACGCAGCCGGACCGCGGGTCGCACTGATTTATGGCGTCGGGCCGATCGTGCCTGGACGCGAGCGCCCCTCGCCCTTTACCGGCACGCGGCGGTTCCACGCCGACACGGTTGGGCAAGCGATTTCCGATGCCATCGAGGACGATTCAATCAAGGCGATCCTGTTCCGGGTCGACAGTCCGGGCGGTGCCTACGTGCCGAGCGACAGCGTCTGGCGCAAGCTCAAATACGCCCGCAGTAGGGGCAAGTTGGTCATTGTCAGCATGGGACACCTCGCGGCTTCCGGCGGCTACTTCGTCGCCATGGCGGCCGACAAGATCGTCGCCCAACCCGGCACGGTGACCGGCTCGATCGGGGTCTACGGCGGCAAGCTCGTCACCGAGGCGTTTTGGGACAAGCTCGGAATTCGCTGGGACGGGGTGCAGGCCGGCAAGCGGGCGCGGATGTGGAGCCAGATCGGCGACTATCCGCCTGGCGCCAAGGAGCGGGTTGGGCAGCTTCTCGATTCCGTCTACGACGACTTCACGAATAAGGCGGCGAAATCTCGCGGCCTCACCGACGACCAAATCGACGCGATGGCGCGCGGTCGCGTGTGGACCGGCGCCGACGCCAAGGAACGGGGCTTGGTAGACGAGCTTGGCGGGTTCAGGGTGGCCATAGGCCTGATCAAGGAAAGGCTCGGCCTTGCGCCGGAAGACCCGATCGATATCGTCGTCCTGCCGCGGCCGCTCTCGCCGATCGAGCAGGTGCTCGAGGCGATCCAGGATGGCGGGATCGAGGCGCGCTCGCTGGTGGCCAATTTGTTCGGTTCGGGTCCGCTCGGCGGCGAGCTCGGCACGATCATCGAGACTCTCGACCTGCTCAGCCCGGTCGGCGTACTGCAGGCGCCGCCCTTCCGCCTCGCGCGCTAAAAAAGACCTATCCAGCTCAGTAGAAGCTTCGCCGCCGGATCCACGGCAACAGGCATGTATGGGTCCCGATCATCGCCTGATCCTTTGATGCCCGCCGGTCCTGGCGCTGATCGTGTGGCGAGAGGTGCGATACCGGCGCCCGCCACTTGCGCCGTCGTGTCTCGGCGAACCAGCAGGCGGTACCGAACATGCCGAAGACCACGATCGGGATAATCACCAGCATCACCCCCGACGAAACGCCGAAGGCCATGCTCAGCATGGTCATGACGAGCAGGAACGGGAACACCTGCATGATGAAGGCGAGCATGATAATCCCGATCAAAAGGCTCGTCTGCAAGGCGACCGTAGCGGTCCGCTGCATGGTCATGCGCCCTGTTCGTGCCCGCTCGGCGGGCGGTCGGCGCACAGTCTGCCACCACCGGGCGTTGTGGGGAAGGGGGAATTGCCCCGCCAATTAGGGCTTGACCGCGGCGATCAGGAACTCGGTGTTGCCGTCGCCGCCGGGAACGGGACTTTCAACGAGACCCAGCACTCGCCAGCCGGCCTCGCCTTCAAGCCAGTCTTGCACTTCCCGGCAGACCCGCTCCAGCACCGCCGGGTCGCGAACCACGCCGCCCTTGCCGACGTCATCGGGCCCGGCCTGGAACTGCGGCTTGATCAGCGCGACCAGGCAGGTCTCGGGCTTCGCCCCCGACCTTGTAAGGTCGAGTGCCGCGGGCAACGCCTTCTCGATCCCGATGAAGGCGAGGTCGGCGACGATCAAGTCGATGGGCTCGGAAATCAGCTCGGCGGTCAGGGCGCGGGCGTCGGTTTGCTCCAGGACCACGACCCGCGCGTCGCCTCGCAGCTTCGCCGCGATTTGGTCCCGGCCGACGTCGACCGCGTAGACCTTGGCGGCGCCCCGCCCGAGCAACACATCGGTAAAGCCCCCGGTCGAGGCGCCGAGGTCGAGGCAGACGAGGCCATTCGGCTCGATCCCGAAATATGTCAGCGCATGGTCGAGCTTGATCCCACCGCGCGAGACCCAGGGGTGGTCGAGGCCCCGGACCTCCAGCGGCGCGTCGGCGGCGAGGCGCTGGCCCGGCTTCCCGATCCGCGCCTCTCCGCTATAGACCAGCCCCGCCTCGATCAGCGCCTGGGCCCGGGTCCGGCTCTCGGCGAGCCCGCGGGCGTGGAGCAGGGCGTCGGCGCGTTGCCTCCCGGGCCCGGTCATGCCGCCGCCGGCGCCGGCAACAGGCGCCGCCCATTGGCGAAACGGTAGGTCAACAGCAGGGCGACCGTCGCCAATCCGACCGCGAGGCCGAGCCAGACGCCGATGCCCTCCAGCCCGGCGACGAAGCCGAGCAGCCAACTGGTCGGAAAGCCGATTGCCCAATAGCCGAAAGCGGCGATGATCATCGGTATCCGCGTGTCCTTCATGCCGCGCAGAATGCCCGCGGCGATCGTCTGGGTCCCGTCGACGAGCTGGAAGCCGGCGGCAACCAGCAGCAGGCCGACGGCGATCCGGACCGGCTCGGCGTTCGCCGGGTCGGCGAGGTCGAGGAACAGGCCGGTCAGGGTCAGCGGCGCCAGTGCGAACAACAGGGCCGAGCACGACATGAACCCGGCGCCGATCGCGAGCGCCACCCAGCCCGCCAGCCGCACCGCCTCGGGGTCGCGGCGGCCGACCGCGATCCCGACCCGGATGGTCGCCGCCTGCGCCACGCCGAGCGGCACCATGAAGGCGAGCGAGGCGCAGCGGATCGCGACCATGTGGGCGGCCAGGAACTCGGTGCCGAGGATGCCCATCATGAAGATCGCGGTCGCGAACAGCAGGTGCTCCAACAGCATCATCCCACCGATCGGCGCACCGATACGGATCACCTCGCGAAACAGGTCCCAATCGGGCCGCCAGAATCGGGTGAGGATGGCGAAGCGGCGGAGTCGCCGCTCGGCGACCGAAAAGGCGAGCAGCGCCAGGCACATCAGCAGGTTGGTCACGGCGAAGACGATGCCCGCGCCCTCGACGCCGAGCGCCGGCAGTCCCCAATTGCCATACATCAGGCCGTAATTGCCGACGACCGTGAACCCAACGCCGGCGATCATGACGTAGAGCGCCAAGCGCGCCCGGTCCATCACCGCGACGAAGCTCCTGAGCCCAATCAACCAAAGCCCGGGGATCATCGCCCAGCGCGCCCAATCGGTGTAATCGGCGGCGCGCGCGGCATTGGCTTCGCTCTGTCCGAGCAGCAGGAATATCGCCTCCGCCTCGCCTAGGACGAGCACGCAAATCGCGCCGATCAGGGTCGCGACCCAGAGGCCCTGGCGGACCGAGCGGCGCACCATCCGGGGCTCGCGCGCGCCCCGCGCCTGCGAGGCGATCGGCGCGACCGCGCTCACCACGCCAAGCCCGAAGAGAAACGGGATCGTATAGAGCGTCATGCCGAGGCCGCCCGCGGCCAACTCTCCGGCGCCGAGCCGGCCCAGCATCAGCGCTTCGACGACCCCGATCGAGACATAAGCGATCTGCGTCGCGGCGATCGGTCCCGCCAGCGACAGGGTGCCGCCGAGCTCCTGCCGCCAGACCGCCGCGCCATATGTCGATCGCACCGCCATAGCCGATCCTCTATCGCTCGGACGCCTCCTGCAATCCCGCGGCGAGGCGCGCGGCCTCGGTGACCATTTCCTCGATCAGCTCGCCGACCGGGCGGACGTCGTGGATCATGCCGGCGATTTGGCCCGCCGCGGACTGCCGCCTGTCTTCTTTGTCCGGGACGTTGCGGCCCTGCAGCACCTGCTTCTTGAGCGCGGCGAGCTCGTCTTCCGGGGCGCCGTTGCGAAGCGCCCGCTCGTAGGCCGCGAGCTCCGGCGTCGCGATGCAGCGCACGGTCGAGCCGGTCATCGCCTTCGAGACGATGGTGTCGGTCTCGGCCATCTCCAAGAGCTGTGCCACACCCCATGCGTTGAGATCGCTTTCGGTCGTCGCCATGAAGCGGGTGCCGATCTGGACACCGACGGCGCCGAGCGCGAAGGCGGCGAGGAAACCGCGGGCGTCGCCGATGCCGCCGGTCGCCAGCACCGGTATATCGACCGCGTCGACAACCATCGGCACCAGCGGCATGGTCGCGACCGTGCCGACATGGCCGCCGGCCTCGGTGCCCGACGCGATCACCGCGTCGACGCCTTCGCCCGCCATGCGCCGGGCGAGGTCGACCGTGGGAATGACCGAAACCACCTTGACGCCAGCGTCCTTCAGCCGGCGCACCGCGAATTCGCCCGGGTCGGCGCGGCCGGTGGTGCAGACCGGCACGCCGGTCTCGATGATGATATCGGTGCGGGAGTCGGTGAAACCCTTGCCCATCGCGGTGATGTTGACGCCGAAAGGCTTGTCGGTGAGGTGCTGCACCCGGGCGATGTCTTCGCGCAGCTTTTCCTCGGTGCCGCCGAAGGTCGGCAGCACGCCGAGCCCGCCGGCCGCGCTGACCGCGGCGACCAACTCGGGTCCGCCGCCGCCCTGCATCGCGCCCTGCAGGACGGGGTAGCGAATGGCGAGCATGTCGCAGATGACGGTGTGAAACATGGATGCGCTAGTACTAGCTGCGGCGGTCCACCACGAAGCGCGCGGCCTTGGACAGCAGGTCCGCGCTGTCCCCGAACATGGCGAGGTGCGAGATCGCCTGGTCGGCGAGGCGATTGGCTTGGGCGCGGGCGCGCTCGACACCGAGGATCGAGACGAAGGTCGCCTTGCCCGCGTCCTCGTCCTTGTTGACCGCCTTGCCGACCTCTTCCGCCGTGCCTTCGACGTCGAGCAGGTCGTCGGTGATCTGGAAGGCGAGGCCGAGGTCATGGGCGTAGCCGCGCAGCGCCTCGCGGGCGTCGTCGGTAGCACCGCCCAAAATTGCGCCCGCCTCGCAGGCGAAGGCGATCAGCTCGCCGGTCTTGAGTCGCTGCAGCCGGGTGATTTCGCCGATGTCGAGGGTCCGGGATTCGGCCTGCAGGTCGATCATCTGACCGCCGACCATGCCGTGTGCGCCGGCCGCCTTGGCGAGCGCGGAGATCAGCTCGATCCGGGTCCGCGCGTTGGCGTGGGTGTCGCTGTCGGCGAGGATTTCGAAGGCAAGCGGCAGCAGGGCATCGCCAGCGAGGATCGCTGTCGCGTCGTCGAACTTCTTGTGGACCGTCGGCCGGCCGCGGCGCAAATCGTCGTCGTCCATCGCCGGCAGATCGTCGTGGACCAGCGAGTAGCAATGGACGAGCTCCAGCGCAGCACCCGTACGGAGCGCCGAACGTTCGGAGACGCCGAACAGGTCGGCG
>JASLSL010000276.1 GCA_030743445.1 Alphaproteobacteria bacterium | reverse complement strand
GACCGGGAATCCGGGGAGTGGGAAATGGAGAAGGCCCCCGTGTATCACATTATCGACTAAACCGAGTCCATCGGCGCCCCACTGCCAAATCAACTTGTCATTCCGGACGGCTGTAGGCCGATCCGGAATTCATGCCGGAGAGATACCGACCGCACCAACCTGCCGTTCGGCAGCGCTCAGGCATGGATTCCCGCTTGTCCCGGGAATGACCGAAAGGGAAGGCGGGAATGACGAACCACTTTACGCCTAAGCCGCCTTCCGCCCCGCGGCCATTTTCACCACCAGCTTGAAGGCCTCCTTCATCGCCGTCGGGTCGGCCTTGTTCTCGCCCACGATGTCGTAGGCCGAACCGCTCGCCGGCGTGGCGATCGGCACCGGCAGGCCGCCCAAGACCGTGACCCCGCGCTCGAAGCCCATCAGCTTCATCGCGATCTGGCCTTGGTCGTGATACATCGTGACGATGGCGTCGAACGCGCCGCCCCGGGCCCGGACGAACACGGTGTCCGAGGGATAGGGCCCATCGGCGTCGATCCCCGCCTCCCGGGCGCGCTCGACCGCCGGTCCGATGACGTCGATCTCTTCGCGCCCGAACAAGCCGCCGTCGCCCGCATGCGGGTTGAGCGCCGCGACGCCGACCCTTGGCGCCGCGTAACCCGCCGACTTCAGGATTTCATGGACGAACTCGATGTTGTCGAACACCGACTCCCGGGTGATCAGGTCGGCGACGTCGGCGAGCGGCACGTGCGAGGTGACCCGGCTGGTCCAGAGCCCGCCCTGGGTGTTGATCTCGCCGGCGCGGCCGGTGAAACCCAGGTGGTCGGCAATGAAGTGCAGTTCGTCGTCAAAGGGCGAGTCGCCGAGGGTCAAGGCCAGCTTGTTCAGCGGAGCGAAACAGATCGCGTCGATCTCGCCTTCCTTCGACATGTCGAGCGCCAGGCGCCACGCCGCCAGCATGTAGCGCCCGCCGGCCGCGGTCGCGGTACCGGGCCAAAGCTCGTCGCCGGCCATTTTTGGTTCGTCCAGCAGGGCGATCGCGTCTCCCGCCGGCGAAAGACAAGCGACCGCTTGCCCCGCCGCGAACACCCCCGCGTCGGCGATCACCGTGACCTCGGCCGACCCGGTCAGGTCGGGATCGGCGAGCAGCTTGGCCGCGAGTTCGGGGCCGATCCCGTTCGGATCGCCCAACAACAGTCCGATGCGCGGTTTCAACTCAACTCCTCCGGCAATCACACGGTCTGGCCTTCCGGCCATCGAGTGGCGACAATACCGCCTCCAGGGGGTTTCCACAAAACGGCGGAGGGTAACGGATGGCGGGGCAAGCGTGGGAAGCGATCCTGGAGGGAGTCCTGCCCGAGGACGGCTGCACCGGCGTGCTGGTCGCGCGGGTCTGGCGGCCCGAGGCGGCGGGCCCTTCGGTCGTGGCGATCCGCGAGGACGGGGTCCATGACATCTCCGCCGCCGCCGCGACCACGGCGACGCTGACGAATGCCGCCGACCCGGTGGCGATCGCCCGCGGGACCGCTGGTGAGAAGATCAGCACGTGGCGCGAGATCGCCGCCAACAGCGTCGCCGGCATCAACGACCCCTCGAAGCCCCATTTCCTCGCCCCCGCCGACCTGCAGGCGGTGCGCGCCTGCGGCGTCACCTTCGTACGCAGCCTGTTGGAGCGGGTGATCGACGAGCGCACCGACGGCGACCCGACCCGCGCCGAGGCGATCCGCGGCGAGCTGCAGGCCGAGATCGGCGTCGATCTGTCGGAGGTCGTGCCGGGTTCAGACGAGGCCGCCAAGGTCAAGACGGCGCTGGTCGAGGCCGGCATGTGGTCGCAGTACCTCGAGGTCGGCATCGGCCCCGACGTCGAGGTCTTCACCAAGGCGCAGCCGATGTCGGCGGTCGGCTTCGGCGCCGAGATCGGCATCCACCCGGACTCGGTCTGGAACAACCCGGAGCCGGAAGTGGCGCTGGTGATCAATGCCAAGGGCGGGATCGTCGGCGCTACCCTCGGCAACGACGTCAACCTGCGCGACGTCGAAGGCCGCAGCGCGCTGCTCCTCGGCCGGGCCAAGGACAACAACGCGTCGGCGGCGCTCGGACCCTTCATCCGTCTGGTCGACGAGACCTTCACGCTCGACGACATAAGGAGTGCCGAGGTCGCCCTCGCGGTCGAGGGCACCGACGGCTTCCGGCTCGAGGACGGCAGTGCGATGACCGAGATCAGCCGCGATATCGAGGACATCGCCGGCCAGACGCTCAACGCCGATCACCAGTATCCCGACGGCCTGGTGCTCTATACCGGCACCATGTTCACCCCGAACCAGGACCGCGACGGGCCGGGTCAGGGCTTCACCCATCGCGTCGGCGACGTGGTGACCATCGCCTCGCCGAAGCTCGGGACGCTGGCGAACACGGTAAACCACAGCCGCGCCATCGTCCCCTGGACCTTCGGCGCCGCGGCGCTGATGGCAAATTTGGCGAAACGAGGGCTGTTGTAGGGTATCTCTATAACGTCATCCCGGACGGGTCCGCGGAGCGGAACCGATCCGGGACCCAGTCCTGAGAACCAACGGAGCGGCCGGCTACTTCGTGAGATTGACGGAATGGGTCCCGGGTCTCACCCGCCATGCGGGTTCGCCCGGGATGACGAATGAAAAAGCTACGGGTTCTTGATCAACTCGCCATTCTTGAACTTGCCCATGATGCGCGTGCTGTCGGGAAGATGGAGTGTGCCGAAGCCGTTCGGTAGACCGTTCTTGAACTCGCCGTCGTAGGTCTCGTTGTCCGGGTAACTTATCTGACCCTGGCCTTCGATCCGGCCGGCCTTGAACTCGCCGGCATAGGTCACCCCGTCGGCCCAGCGAAAGACACCCAACCCCTGCGCCTTGCCGGCCTTGTAGGTGCACTCGCAGCGGTCGGGCGGGCGCTGGCCGGTATACCACTCGGCAATATGGGAATCCTCGGCGAGCCCGCCCGCGCACTTACCCCGCCAACGCACCTTCTGGCCAGGTAGGGGATCCGGATGCCACAGCTTGCAGTCGCGACCCTCGGCCTTGATCCACGCGCCGTCCTCGGCGCCGCCGGCGACGGCCGGGGTTACGAGGGCCAGCAGGGCGAAAACGACGGTCAAGGAACCTCGGAACATCGGCGGGCCTCCGGACTTCAGGGCCGCGACGATACTCGATGGCGCGGCGCCAAGCCAATCAACGACTTGCGAGCCGGAGTCTCTGGCCGAATGACTTCGCGACAACCACCGAACAGTGAATTCTAATGAAGTCTATGATCCTAAAATCACTATATTTAGATATTTTTGACTATTAACCTACAATATTTGGTTGACAGGCGATTCTAGTGCCTGTTATTAAACCGGCGCGCAAGTGCGGAAGACGCGGAGTATTAAAGGTTTGACGCCTTTAAAACAGAAGCCCGGTGCGGAAACGCGCCGGGCTTCGCCCTTTTTGCCCCGGGAAATCGTCCCTCGAAATCGTCTCTCCCGGGCCCACATATTAGTGGGGCGCCAAGTGCTCAGACGCGGAGTCCTTACCCTTGACGCCCCTGGATCGATCCACCCGAAGGCTTTTCAATCCGTGGACCAGTCCACCCGAAGGCTTCTTGGTCCGTGGACCAATCCACCCGAAGGCTTCTTGATCCGTGGACCAATCCGCCCGAAGACTTCTTGATCCGATGTAAGTTTCGCCCGAACCCGATACACTCGCAACCGGAATTTCGGCCCAAATAGAAATTTCCTGGGGATAAAGTCGGAAACTTTCCACAATCGGTCCACAATTCAATTCTTTTTTCGCGATCGGACGAATTGTTCGACGTGGAGGAGGAGTTTCGCCGGCCGGCGGACCCCGCGAGTCGAAAACCGGGCACCGGACCTCGACGCTATTTCACATCCAGGAGCGGCTTCCACATATGGACCGCGACGGTCTGGAACCCTTCGTCTTCCATCACCTGGATCAGGGGATGAGGGCGCGCCCGGGGCCTCGTATAGGCGACCGGAACCCTGACCGACATGCAGCTCGACCCGTGCTCTTGCGCCAAGGCCTGAAGCGTTTTGATCAGGTTGCGCACGACCCGTTTTTGGCCCGGCATGTTGGGAGCGATAAGGTTCTCGATCTCGAAATTCGGCATGCAGCGCAACTCGTGCAGCAGGCGATAGGCGGCGAGACCCAGAATGTGCCCCTGTGTGTTCTGCGCCGTCATGATCCCGGAGCCCGCCTCGTCGCCGGCGCCGGCCTCGGCGGCGCCGGGATTGTCCGTCAACGCCATGGCGTACTCTGCCCAAACATCCAGACTGAGACCGGGATAGAATGTCTGAATTAAAGGATAGGCTTGCGAAACCTGCTCGGCAGAGAGCGGTTTGGACTTGATTATGGAGTCGGGCATTTCCCTTCCCGGTTCAGTGACGATTCATCGAACTCTCCCACTGAACCGTATCCCTCGATTCGCGGCAAAGGTCGTTGATCTAAATCAACCGCGCACGGAATCCGGCTAGAGGCCACAAAGAAATCCGGTTTTTCGAGTAGGCCCGATCGGGTGGGCGAACAAAAAAATGGTGCCCAGGGCTAGAATCGAACTAGCGACACGCGGATTTTCAGTCCGCTGCTCTACCAACTGAGCTACCTGGGCACGGCGCCGCGGCTGCGGCAGCGGGTTACATAAGAGAATTCAAGGCCGGTGTCCACACCCCGAGCACATGCCCGGGCCGGCAATGTCATGCTGTCGGGTGAAGGCCGAGACCGCAACGTCAGGCGCGCTTGCGGGCCCTCTTGGGCTTGGCGGCGCCCGACTTATCGGAAATGCTGGCGACGCTTTTCACCAGGCTCAGGAATCGGCGCTGGATTTCCGGTGGCGCCGACGAGAAATTCCGAACCAGTTCCAGCGTTTCGCGTTTCATGTGGTAGGACTCGGCCTGCTTCTTGCCTTCCGTGTATTCCATGAAGAACCATTGCACGGGCACACCCAGGACCTGGGAGATCTGCCAGAGCTTGCTGGCCGAGATACGGTTCATCCCGCGCTCGTACTTTTGCAACTGCTGAAAGGTCAGATCGATACGGTTGGCGAGCTCGGTCTGGCTCAAACCACATAGGACACGGCGCTGGCGCACGCGCTGGCCGACGTGAACGTCGATCGGACGCGGGCCATGCTCGAGAACAGTCATTCGTTTGCGTTTGGGTGCAGGCATTTGGCTCAATCCGCCTTTGTGTTTGGTTTCCAGTCAAATTCGTTAGCTCTGATATATATAGTCGAGACACCGTTGTCAGCAACGGAATCCGAAGTCGTCGTTCGCGATTACAACTACGCCTAGAGCGTGCGCAGCACAATTTGCGAGCCTTAACGTAATATCGGAATAATTGTACGCCACATGGATCACAGAATTTTAACTAGCGCTGGATTTCATAATCGGTTCAAATGTCAGGGCGTATAAAGGTTTGCTCCCAGAGTCGGGCAATAGGGAAGCAAACCGTGCACAGGGAGGGTTAAGAAAATGACGTATTGCCCGCTTGAAAGTACCTTCGATAGCTCGGGGGAAAACGTATACCGGCGCGACCTCTACGGGCTGGACGTATTCGAGGAGCGCGAGCCGCCGGAGAGCGTATTGCGCACCGTCCTCAGCTATTGGAATACCCTGGCGGCCGACGGCACGACTCCGCTTAGCGACGATTTCCTTTCCGGCAAGGTCACGCCGATCCTGATTCAGGGGAATGTGACGGTCATCGACGTGAGCGATCCGAATCCGATGAATTTCACGATTCGAAGCACCGCTTCCAGCAAGATCGTCGGGCTCGGCACGAATTTCGAAAACACGCTGGTCAACGATTTCCCCTGCAATATGAGCGCGCGGGCGTTGATGGCGGACTATTTCAGGGTCCGCGAGTTGCGCCAACCGCTCTATCACGAGATCGAAGAAGTCCTGTTCGGCCATGCGCAGCACTACGCTCGACTGATTCTGCCGTTGACGAACGAAAAGGATTACGTGTCTACCCTGGTGGTCGCCGGCCGGCCTCTCATGCCGCCACAGGACATCGCCTCCGACGAATAGCGTCGGCCCGGACGAGGGCATTCCGGCTAGTCGTCGTTATCATCCGGCGCCTCGCCCGGACCCGGCGCCTCGTCGGTCGGAACGCGATACCTGCCATCGAGCCAACGCCCGAGATCGATATCGGCACACCGCTTGGAACAGAACGGCTTGGTCCCGCGATCGGTGGGCTTGCCGCAGATCGGGCAGGACTGTCCGGCCATCTCTAATCGCGCTCCAGCTTGACGTCGAAACAGTCGTGCCCTGGATCGGTCCGCAACTCAAGGGCCTGGCCGAGCCGCCGATTGGTCTCCGCGAGCGCCGGGGCGAGTACACCTTCGAGAGCGCCGATCACCCACGGCGAGGCTTCCAGCACAGGTCGCCCGGCGCCGGTCTGGCGCAACGCCGCCCTGAGAGCGGCACAGGCCGCGGCCTCCGGATCGAGGTTCGGCGCCCGATCGTCCGACCGCAACATCGTCTCGCCGAGCGACGGCCCCGCGCGTCGGCGGGTGATCTCGACCAGGCCCGCCGCGGTCATGCCGAGCACGTCGGTCGCCACCGCTGCCCCGCGGAAGGCGCGTCGCACTGCCTCGACCACCTTGCGCCGGTTGCCCTTGTCGCGCATCGAGATGAAATCGACGACGATCAATCCGCCTATATTGCGCAACGTGATTTGCCGCGCAGCCTCCGCCGTGGCTTCCAGGTTCACTGCGAGCGCCGCCGCCTCCGCCGATTTGCGCCCGCCTGCACTTCCCGCGTCGACGTCGACCGCGGTCAGCGCTTCCGTGCGATCGAAGGTGAGGCGACCTCCGGCCGGAAGGTCGACGGTGCGGGCGAGCGCCGCGTCGAGCTGCTCCTCGATCCCGGCGGCAGCGAATAACGGCTCCGGCCCGGCATGAAAATCAAGGCATCCGGCGAGGTCGGGCATTGCCTCGCCCACCAAAGTCTCGGTTTTCGCCAGGGCGGCGCGATCGTCGAGTACAACGGCGCCGCCCGCCCGGTCGCGCAGCAGGGTCTCGATCAGGCCAGGCGCGGGCAACAACGTCGCCGGCGGCTCGGCGGCGGACGCGGCGGCCTCGATTTTCCGCCAGCGGGCGCGCAGGCGATCCGCCTCGGCGGCCAGCATATCGCCATCGGTCGCGAGTGCGTGGGCCCGCACGGCGAAGCCTTCGTCTTCGCGCGCGAGCGCATCGATCGTCTCCTCCAGCCGCGCCCGTTCGCGGCGGCCGCGAACGCCACGCGACCAGTTGACCCCGTCGCGGCCGGGCGTGATCGCGAGGTAGCGCCCGATCATCGTCGGCCGCCAGGCGAGTGCGGCGCCCTTGTCGCCGGCGGCATCGCGCGTGACCTGGACGAGGACCGCCGCCCCCTCGTGCACGTCGGGGGCGCGGCGAAGGAAGCCCGGGCGCGCCGCGCCAATCTCGACGAAGGCCGCGTCGAGCCCCTTTTCGACACGCAAGACGCGGCCGAGAACGACCGCGCCAACCAAGCTTTCGCGGCCCATGCGCTCGACCATGAACTCGGCCAGCCGGCCGTCGCCGTCGACCAGCGCCGCTCGGGTCTCGCCCGGCGAGACCTCGATCAGAAGATCCATCGCGGGCCCGCTCACCGGTATCCCAGCCCGCGCAGCAACTGCGCCGTCTCGAAGATCGGCAGTCCGACGATATTGCTGTAGGAACCGTTGATCGAGGGGACGAACGCGGCGGCAAGGCCCTGGATCGCATAGCCCCCGGCCTTGCCCTGCCATTCACCGCACGCGATATAGGCCGCGATCTCGGACGCTTCGAGCCGCTTGAAGGTGACATGGGTGCGCACGATCCGATGGCGTGCCTCGCCACCGGGCGCGATCACCGTGACGCCGCCATAGACCCGGTGCCGGCGCCCCGACAGCATCTCGAGGCAGCGCCGCGCCGTCGCCTCGTCCTCGGGTTTGGGCAGGATGCGCCGGCCGCAGGCGACCACCGTGTCGGCGCCAAGCACGAAGGCGTCGCCGTGCCGGGCGGCGACGGCCTCGGCCTTGGCGGCGGCAAGGCGGCTTGCGTGTTGCTCGGGCAGCTCCCGTGGCAGCGGCGACTCGTCCAACTCCGCCGGATCGACCGCATCCGGCACGATGCCGACCCGCACCAGCAGATCGAGCCGCCGCGGCGAGGCCGAAGCCAACACCAATGTCGATGTCGCGCCCGTGGTCATGAATTCCGAGCTCCTCTCGTCCAGAGCGCGCCGATCTTAGCCGAACCGACCGGCGTTTGCAGGCGTCAGGTGTCGAGCGGCCGGGAAAGCGGGAAGCGATCGAGGATGCGCTGCATCAGCTGATCGCGCACTTGGCGGTACGATTCCAGCCGCACCTCCCGACTGCCCGTGACGATGCTGGGGTCGAAGGTGTTCCAGAACTCGACCTCGCAGGCCATCGTTCGGGTCATCTCGACCGCGCGGTGCTGGGCCTCGGGCGAAAGCGTGATGATCAGATCGTAGGACTGGTCTTCCAGGTCGTCGAAGGACTTCGGCTGGTGGTTCGAAAGGTCGATGCCGATCTCGTCGAGCGCGGCGACGGCGAAACCGTCGAGTTCGCCGGTCCGGACCCCGACCGAGTCCACGTAGATCTGATGGCCGTGCAGATGCTTTAGGATCGCCTCCGCCATCGGCGAA
>JASLSL010000275.1 GCA_030743445.1 Alphaproteobacteria bacterium | reverse complement strand
CGCCTGCATCGTCGAGCCGGTGGGCGGCGGCATCGGCGCCTACGTGCCGCCCGTGGGGTACCTCGAGCGCCTGCGCGAGATTTGCCATACCCATGGCATCTTGTTGATCTTCGACGAGGTGATCAACGGCTTCGGCCGGCTCGGCGAGAACTTCGCGGCCCAGCGCTTCGGGGTCCAGCCCGACATGATCACCATGGCGAAGGCGCTGACCAACGGCGCGATCCCGATGGGGGCGACGGCGTGCTCGGCCGAGATCTACAAGACCGTCACCGAGGCCGCGCCCGAGAAGGGCGTCGAGTTCTTCCACGGCTATACCTACACCGCGCACCCGGCGGCCTGCGCGGCCGGCCTCGCGACGCTCGACATCTACGAGAAGGAAGCCTTGTTCGAGCGCTCGAAGGCGCTGGAAGGGCATTTCCTCGACCGCCTGTTCGACCTGAAGCAGATGGGTGCTATCGCCGACATCCGCGGGCTCGGGCTGTTGGGCGCGTTCGACCTGAAGCCGAACGGCGGGCCCGGCACGACGGGCTATCGGGCGGTCCAGGACCTCTTCGAGGCCGGCGTGCTGACCAAGGTCACCGGCGACACGGTGATCCTGGCGCCGGCCTTCATCGCGGAGGAGTCCGACCTCGACCGAATGTTCGACCTAATCGCCGGCGTGATCGGCAAATACTAATTAATGGGAACTGTCCCCATTTTGTAAGTCATTGATTTTGCTTAAGTCGGCTACTCCACCGCCTCGACGGCGATCGTCTCGCCGCCGCGGATCGGCGCCAAATGGCGCACGTCCGAGAGCGCGGCGCCCCAGATATTGCACGGGCTGGCGAGGCGGATTTCGTCGCCCTGGCTGATCGGCGTCGGGCCGAAGCCGATGGCGATCGCGTCGCCGTCCGGCCAATAGGCCATCTCGCCGGCCTCGACCACCGCGCGGGCGTCGTCCTCGCGGGCGACGCTGACCGGGGTCGAGAAGTAGACCTCCTCGCCCCACGTCATGGCCGCGGCGGTGAACGGGCAGGCGGCGAGGATCGCCGCCGCGGTCGGGGTGTCGAAGGTCTCGGCCTCGATCGCCACGGCGCCGATGGTCATTCTGATCCTGGCCATGAGGCGGTTCCCGGGGATCGTCTCGAGCGATACTATTTGTCGAGCTGCTCGATCTTCCTGACCTTCCGGTCGATCGCGCGCAGCAACCCCTCGAAACCCTCGCGCTTGAGGACCGAGACGTATTCCGACCGCCGCCTGGCGAGCTCGCTGAAGCGGCCCTTGAGGAAGATATCGATGACCGCCCAACCGGTTCCGTTGGTCGCACTGGCGAGCGGCCGCATCAAGTAGTTGATCGCGACCTTGTCGCCATCGGATTTGACGATCGAGGTGTGGACGACCTTGGTGTCCCGGGGCGCCGATGCCTCGGTTTCGATCTCGAACGACTCGCCCGAATAGTCGTTGAACCGGTCAGCGTAGGTGGCTATCGTCAGCCGCGAAAACGCATCCACCAGCTTGACCCGTTGATTCTCGTCGAGAGTCTTCCAGTGGCGTCCAACCGAGAACCGCGCCATGAAGTCGAGGTCGAAAATCGACCGCACATATGGCTCGATGGTCTCATAGCGACCCCGGAACTGAAGCGAATCCGCTTTTTGCATGACTTCCATCAGCGCACCGTTGAATTTTTCGATGATGTCGGTCGCGGGTCCCGCGCGCGCGACAGCCGGCGCGGTCGCGGCGCAGGCGAGAATCATCGACACGAGGATCGTGGAAAGGCGTCGTCGTAGCATGCGGGTTCCTTCTATGCGCTTTAATCTAGGGCCGGTCGGGCGCCGTGGCTAACGGAATCGTAACACTGTTCGAAAGAGGCGTCGTCCGCTGGGTCGATCGTGCGCGGCAATTGGCCATTTGGGTCACGCTGGCCGTTCTCGCTCTAACCGTCGCGATATTCTATTACACGACCGACAACCTCAAGATCAACACGGATACCGCCGACATGTTGTCGGAGGAACTCCCGTTCCGTCGGCTCTATATAGACTTCAAGGCGGCTTTTCCACAGTTTACCGACACCATCACCATCGTCGTCGAGGCCGAAACCCCGGACCGAGCGGACGAGGCGGCGCTTGAACTCGCGGCACGGCTGCGCCAGGCGCCCGATATCTTCCAGCGGGTCTTCGACCTCGCGGGGGATCAATTCTTTGCGAGAAACGGGCTGCTCTATCTCGATCTCGACGAGCTCGAGGACTTGGCCGACCGACTCGTGGACGCCCAAGCGCTGCTCGCGGCCCTTGCCGAGGATCCGAGCCTGCGCGGCTTGCTGAACGTGCTTGGCCTCGCGGTCGACGACGTGCTGAAGGGAAACGACGTGCCAGGCGACCTCGGCGACGTGTTCCATCGCGTCGCCGCGGTGGCGAAGGACCGCGCCGCCGGGGGCAAGAAGGAGCTGTCGTGGCAGGAATTGCTGTCGGGCGAGGACGCGGAACCGGCCGACTTGCGCCGCTTCATCCAGGTCAAGCCGATCGTCGACTGGTCGAGCCTGTCGCCGGCGTCGAAGGCGATGAAGGCGATCCGCCGGATGGCGAAGGAGCTTGGGCTCGAGCCCGCGAACGGCGTCCGGGTGCGTCTCACCGGCGGCGCGGCGCTGTCGACCGAGGAATTGAGCAGCGTCTTCAAGGGGGCGAAGAAGGCGCTGCTGATCTCGCTCGTCCTGGTCGCGTTTTTGCTGCTCTATGGCCTCAAATCGTTGCGGTTGGTGTTCACGGCCTTGGCCACGCTCGTCATGGGGCTGATCTGGACCGCCGGATTCGCCGCGCTGGCGATCGGACACCTCAATCTGATCTCGGTCGCCTTCGCGGTGCTGTTCATCGGTCTCGGGGTCGACTTCGGTATCCATTTCACGCTCCGTTACCGCGAGGAGGTCTCGCGTGGCGCCGCGCACGACGAAGCGCTACGCCGCGCGGCGGCCGGCGTCGGCGGAGCGTTGGCGCTCTGCGCTCTCTCGGCGGCGATCGGGTTTTTCGCCTTCGTGCCGACGGCCTATCTCGGCCTTGCGGAGTTGGGGCTGATCTCGGGCGCCAGTATGTTCATCGCGCTGGCCTTTAATCTGACCGTATTGCCGGCGCTGTTGACCTTGATGCCGCTCAAGCCGGGAATCCGCGCGCTGCATGGCGTGCACACGGCGCCCGAGAAGATCATCCGCCGGCACGGTGGCGTCATCGCCGCGGTCGCGCTGGTGCTCGGCCTTGGCGCGATAGCGTTGGCGCCGCAAATCCGTTTCGACGCCAACCCGATGCGCTTGAAGGATCCGACCACCGAATCGGTTCAGACCGCGCTCGACCTGATGGCCGACAAGGACACGACGCCGAGTTCGATTTCGGTCCTGGTCGAGGACGCGGTCGCGGCCGCCGAATTGAGCGAGCGCCTGGAGGCGCTCGATGTGGTCGGGCGGGTGGTGACGCTGAACGACTTCCAGCCGGTGCGCCAGGGCGACAAGCTCGACGTGATCAAGGAAATCGGCTTCGTCATGCTGCCGGTCTTCCAGGAGGCCGGACGCAAGCCGCCGCCCGCTGCCGGAGAGAACGGCGCCGCGCTGGCGGCGTTCCACAAGAAGCTCGAGAAACTGTTGGCGTGGTCCGGCACGCCGTCCGAATTCGCCGCCGGCGCCCACGAGCTCGACCAGGCGCTGGCAGCCTATGGTGACGGCGGTGCGGCAGCGAAGTCGATCGCGTCTCTCGATCGCGGCCTGATGTCGCTCCTGGCAGGCCGGCT
>JASLSL010000274.1 GCA_030743445.1 Alphaproteobacteria bacterium | reverse complement strand
CGATCAACGCCGCCGCGACACGCCGACCCTCGCTTAGCACCACGTTGAAGGTGCGGCACGCGGCGCCGGTATCCATCACGTCGGCGCCGATCCTTTTATCGCGCAACGCTTGCAGCAGCGGTTCCGGAATCCGGCACATTTTCTCGCCGCAACCGATCAACAGGATTTCGACCGCTGGATCGGCGACCAAAACGGGCTCCAGGTTCTCGACCGAGATTTCGCCGACTTCTCCGACAGGCCACGCGAAAGTGCGTTCGGGAAATACGATAATCGAGCCCTGGTGGCGTTCCTTGGAGACGCTGAACCGTCCCGGTCCGTAACTGTCGATGACCTGCCGGCCCTCGGCGATGGCCGGGGTGACGTCCATATGTTGGATTCTATCCACTTAACTCGCCTCCGCCTCGATGACCTCCGTTCCCCCGTCGTCGGCGGTGCCGCGGTGCGGGTTGAGGTAGAGCAGCAATGGCACCGCCAGCGAGATCGAGGAATAGGTCCCGATCAGCACGCCCCAGATCAAGGCGATCGCGAAGCCGCGGATGACCTCGCCGCCGAACACGAACAGCGCGATCAGGGCCAACATCGTGGTGACACTGGTCATCACCGTGCGCGACAGGGTCTCGTTGATCGAAATGTTGAACAGCTCGTCGAGCGGCATCTTCTTGTAACGCCGCATGTTCTCGCGCACCCGGTCATAGACCACGACCGTGTCGTTGATCGAGTAACCGGCGATGGTCAGCACCGCGGCGACGGTCGCCAGGTTGAATTCGAGCTGGAACAGGGAAAACAGCCCGATCGTCGAGATCACGTCGTGCGACAGCGCCACCACCGCGCCGACGCCGAACTGCCACTCGAACCGGAACCAGATGTAAAGCAGGATCGCACCGATCGCCGCAAGCACGGCCCAGATCGCCGCCCGCTTGAGCTCGGCCCCGACGGTCGGCCCGACGAATTCGGTCCGGCGATACTCGACCACGTCCTTGCCGATGGCGTCCTTGACGACCCGGACCGCCGCCTGTTGCGCCTCGTCGCCGCCTTCCTGGCGCTGGATGCGGATCAGGACGTTGTCCGGCTCGCCGAACTCCTGCAGCGCGACCTCGCCAAGCCCGAGCCCGCCGAGCTTCGAGCGCAATTCGCCAATTTTCGCCGGTCCGTCGGTCTCGATCTCGATCAGGATGCCGCCGAGGAAGTCGATGCCGAGATTCAACCCCTGACCCATGAACATCACCACCGACGCAATCACCAGGAACGCGGAAAAGCCGAAGGTGATGAACCGGCGTCCGAGGAAATCGATAGCGGTGTTGTCGGGAATCAGCTTGAGGAGCTTCATTCTCAGCCCTCCATCAAATCGGCAGGGCCTGCGGCCGGGTCCGGCGCAGCCAGATCACGATCAGCATGCGGGTGAGCATGATCGCGGTGAACATCGAGGTCATGATCCCGAGCGACAAGGTCACGGCGAAGCCCTTGATCGGCCCTGAACCGAAGACGAACAGCAGGACCGCGGCGATCAGCGTCGTCAGGTTGGAGTCGATGATCGTCGTCAAGGCGCGCCTGTAGCCCGCGTCGATCGCCGAAATCAGCGTTTGCCCGGAGCGTATTTCCTCGCGGATGCGCTCGAAGATCAGCACGTTGGCGTCGACCGCCATGCCCATGGTCAGCACGATCCCGGCGATACCGGGGAGCGTCAGCGTCGCCTGCAATCCCGACAATAGCGCCACGATCAGCGCGATGTTGAATAACAGCGCCGCATCCGCGATCAGTCCGAACAGGCCGTACACGACCACCATGAAGACGACGACCAGGACTACGCCGATGATGCTGGCGATCTTGCCGGCCTCGATCGAATCGCGGCCGAGACCCGGCCCGACCGTACGCTCCTCGAGGATCTTCAGCGGCGCCGGCAATGCCCCGGCACGCAGCAGCAACGCCAGGTCCTGCACTTGAGCGACAGTAAAGCTGCCTGAAATCTGTCCAGACCCTCCGCATATCGGCTCGCGGATCACCGGCGCACTGATCACCTTGCCGTCGAGCACGATCGCGAACAGTTTGCCGACGTTATCCTTCGAAACCTTACAAAACTTGCGGCCGCCGACCGAATCGAACCGGAAGCTGACCACCGGCTGGTTGTTCTGATCGAAGGTCGCCTGGGCATCGACCAAGGTATCGCCGCTGACGCGCACGCGCTTGCGGACGACATAGGTCCGCGGCTTGCCGTCGGATCCAATATCGTCGGACGGCAAAATGCGCGTGCCGGGCGGCGCCCGCCCGCTTGCCGGCATCGGTCCCATGTTAACCATATGGAAGGTCAGTTTCGCTGTCTTGCCCAATAGCTGTTTGATCCGCTCCGGATCCTTGACCCCGGGAAGCTGGATAATAATACGTTCGTCACCTTGACGCTGAATCGTCGGCTCTCGGGTCCCGGTCTCGTCGATGCGGCGGCGGACGATCTCGATCGACTGCTCCACCGCGTTGACCCGCCGGTCCTCAAGCGCCTGCTCGCGAACCGCCAGATTGAATCCGGCGGAGTCGTCGACGGTGATCTGGACGTCCGGGTCGATGTTCCGGATTTGGCGGCGAATCGCCTCGATCTTCTCCGGCTCTCGCAGGCGGAACACCACGTTCTGGCCGTCGATCCCGAGGCCGCTGTACCGGACCCGGGCACGACGCAATGTGACCCGGACCGATTCGACCAGGTTCTCCAGCCGCTCCTTGACGACGGCGTCGGTGTCTACCTCCAGCAGCAGGTGCGAGCCACCCTGGAGGTCGAGGCCAAGATTGATCGTCTTGCCGGGCATCCATTCGGGCAGCCCCTCGAATGTCCGATCGGGCAGGAAATTCGGCCCGGCATACAGGATGCCAAGCGCGCAGATGACCAGGATCAGGGTCCGTTTCCAGGTTGGGAAATCGAGCATTCGGGCAACCTTGGCTAGCGTGTCCGTAATATGGGGCGCGGACTACTTCTTGCCCAGGAGACCGCCGAACAGGCCGCCCAACAGGCCGCCGGATGTTTGTCCGCCACCGTCGTTCGCGGCCGACGCCTTCTCGTCCTTCTTGGCGCCACTCGAGGGTTCGGGCTTTTTCAGCACCTCGGCGACGGTGCCGCGCGCCACGCGGACCTTGAGGCCGTCGGCAATCTCGACGTTGATCTCGGTATCGCTTATTACCTTGGTGACCGTGCCGTAGACGCCGCCGCCGGTAATGATTTTGTCGCCGCGGCGGACGGCGGCGAGCATTTCGCGGTGTTGCTTCATCTTGCGCTGCTGCGGGCGGATCAGCAGGAAATAGAAGACGGCGAAGATCAGGACCAGCGGCAAAAGCGCGGAGAACAAATCGCCCCCGCCGCCCCCACCTTGGGCCCAAGCAGTCGATATGAACATTTAAAACCCCCTGTCGGCTGCGCCAACCGCGCACAGATGCGGGACTATACTGACCCGCCGGGTAAATACAAATGAATGAAAGGCTTAAGGCGCTGGGTGATTGACGAATTTTCGGCATGCCGGTACGGTCCGCCGCGCCTTGGTCCAACAGGAATTTGCCAATGAGCGACGGCAAGATGCTGGAAATGCTGGAGCGGATCGCACGCTCGCTTGAGCGCTTCGCGCCGGCCGCCGGTCAGGCGAACGACTTGGAGGCAGCGGAGGCCTATGTCTGGCATGCGGATTCCGGCTGGCTCGAGCCGATCGCGTCGGTCAATCGGCTGGATATCGGTCTTTTGAAGGGGATCGACCAGCAACGCGAGACCCTGCTCGAGAACACCAGGCTGTTCGCCCAGGGGCTGCCGGCCAACAACGCGCTGCTGTGGGGCGCCAGAGGCACCGGCAAGAGCTCGCTGGTCAAGGCGGTGCACGCGGAGGTCAACAACGGCGCCGGCGCCGGCCTGGCGCTGGTCGAAATCCACCGCGAGGACATCCCGACCCTGCCGCAGTTGTTATCGCTTCTGCGTGATTCCGACCGTCCCTGCATACTGTTCTGCGACGATCTTTC
The DNA here is from genome assembly GCA_030743445.1 of Alphaproteobacteria bacterium. GTDB lineage: Bacteria > Pseudomonadota > Alphaproteobacteria > UBA8366 > UBA8366 > JASLSL01. Next base: position 3,321 of record JASLSL010000274.1, on the reverse strand, counting down.
GTTCGGGACTGAAGACACCAGCTTCAAGTCCTTGAAAGCGGTGCTCGAAGGTGGGATCGAGGGCCGCCCGCCGAACGTGATCTTCTACGCGACCTCGAACCGCCGCCACCTGATGCCGCGCGACATGATCGAGAACGAGCGCTCGACCGCGATCAACCCCTCGGAATCGGTCGACGAGAAGGTCTCGCTCTCGGACCGGTTCGGCCTCTGGCTCGGTTTCCACAATTGCAATCAGGACACCTATCTCGAAATGCTCGCGGGCTATATCGAGTTCTACAAGCTAGGGGTCGAGGAAGCCGAGTGGAAGCCGCGGGCGATCGAGTGGTCGATGACTCGCGGCGCGCGCTCGGGCCGCGTCGCCTGGCAGTTCATCCAGGACCTCGCCGGCAAGCTCGGCAAACCCCTGGACTAGCTTGCTTTTTAGCCTGCCTGCTCGCGACAGGCCCGGCATGAGGTTCTGTTCAGTGTCACCCCCACCCTAACCCTCCCCCTTCAAGGGGGAGGGGATAATTTTTTGATTCCGCTCTCAATTTCCCCTCCCCCAAACGAGGGGGAGGGCTAGAGAGGGGGGATGGCCGCTAGGCCATTCCGTTGCCTGACGTGGAACCAAAAGCTCGACTATCCCGCCCGCCGCGAGGTCTGGCGCTGCAAGTATCGCGTCGGATCGACCGCGCGCCGGCCGCGCCTGACCTCGAAATGCAGCTGCGGTGTGGCGACGTTGCCGGTGCTGCCGACACGGGCGATGGTCTGGCCACGCTCGACCCGATCGCCGCGCGACACCAAAAGCTTTCCGTTGTGTGCATAGGCCGTCATCACGCCGCCCGAATGCTTGACCAGCACCAGGTTGCCGAAGCCGCGAAGCTCGTTACCCGAATAGGCGACGACGCCGTTCTCGGCCGCCCGGACCGGCGCGCCACGCGGGGCCGCGAGGTTGATGCCGTCGTTGTGCAATCCCTTGCCCATCGGGCCGAAGCCCGACAGCACTCGGCCCCGAACCGGCCAGAGGAATCCCTTGCCCTTGCGCGGCGGCGGCCTGAGCTCCGGCACGGGAGCCCGCGCGACCCGTTGCCGCGAAGAAGTCCGTTGTTGCGATCTCTCCTCCCCCGCCGTTTGTCGGGCCGCGATCTTCACCGGTAGGCGCAGGCGCTGGCCGACCAAAATGGTGTAGGGCTTTTTTATCCCGTTGAGCCGCACCAGAGCGCTCATCCCGACCCCGTAGCGCCGGGCGATGCCGTAGACCGTGTCGCCGCGCGCGACCGTATGGCCTCGGGTCGCCGGCAGCCGGATTTTCCGCCCGACGACCAGGCGATAGGGTGCGCGCAAGCCATTGGCCTCGATGATCGCCCGCACCGGGACGCCATAGCGGCGCGAGATCGTATGCACGGTGTCGTCGCGCAGAACCGTGTGCAGGCCGCTCCTTGGGATCCGTGAATAGGCGCGCATCGGCACCCGGTCCGAGGGACGCTGGCGGTCCTCGTAGATCGTGACGCGCGCCGACGAGCCGAACCCGCCGCAACCCGCGAGCCATGCGGCGAGCAAGGTGAGCAAGACCATCCGAACCGTCGTCGGGAAACGGTGCGCCATGGCGCAGAGTCTAATTGCCCCCGCCGGGAGCGACAATCACCGCTCGGCCTCGGCCCCGGTACCCGGCATCAACGGTACGAATCGGACCGCGCCGAGATCCTCGGTCTCGAACCCGTCCGCGCCGCGTCTGACACGGATGATTCGCTGTTCCCCGCGCTCGTCGCCGATCGGCGCCACCATGATGCCGCCCTCGGCGAGCTGGTCGGCCAGCGTCGGCGGGACCTCCAGCGCCGCTGCGGAGACAATGATGCGCGGGAACGGCGCCTGCTCGGGCCAGCCGAGGGCGCCGTCGCCGGCGATCCCGGTGACGTTGTGCCGCCTGAGCTCGTAAAGCCGCGCCTCGGCTTCCTTGAGCAGCGGCGCGTGGCGCTCGACCGTGTAGACCCGGCGGCAGAGATGCGACAGCACCGCGGTCTGGTACCCCGAGCCGGTGCCGACCTCGAGCACCTTGAGCCGCGGGCCAAGCTCCAGCGCCTCGATCATCCGAACGACGACGCTCGGCTGGCTGACGGTCTGGCCGTGGCCGATCGGCAGCGCCGTGTCCTCGTAGGCATGTTCCTGGAAGGTCTCGGGCACGAACATCTCGCGCGGCACCCGCTCGATCGCGGACAACAGTTCCATGTCGTCGACGCCCTTGCTGCGCAAATCCATGATCAGCTGGATCTGCCCCGGCGCCACGGTCACTTCAGCGCCTTCCGCAAGGCCCTGAGCGCGCCCTGGTGGGTCATGTCGCAATGCAGCGGCGTGATGGTGATCTCGCCGCGGTCGGTCGCCCGGTAGTCGGAATCGCCGCGCCCCAGATATTTCCCCTGCTTGGGCGAGCCGATCACGTAGTAGCCGCGCGCGCGAGGGTCGGGGATCTTGTGCAGCCGATAGCCCGCCTCGCGCCGACCCTGCCCGACGATGGTCGTCCCGGTGATTGCTTCCGGCATCACGTTCGGGAAGTTGACGTTCATGAATACATCGCGCGGCCAGCGTTGGCGGAGCAGTTTTCGGATGATGCGCGGTGCATGCCGGGATGCGGTGCGCCAGCGCTCGGGCTCGTCGGGCCGAACCTTCAGGCTCAGCGCGATCGCCGGAATGCCGAGCAGCGTCGCCTCGAGCGCCGCCGCGACGGTGCCCGAATAGGTGATCTCCTGGCCCAGATTGGCGCCCCGGTTGATGCCGCTCAACACCAGGTCCGGCGGCCGGTCCTCCATGAACTCGGTGACCGCTAGCATGACGCAGTCGGTCGGGCTGCCCTCGATCGCGTAACGCTTTCCCGATATCCGCCGGGCGCGCACCGGCCGGTGCAGCGAGAGCGAATGGCCGGCACCGCTTTGCTCGACCTCCGGCGCGAAGACCCAGACATCCTTGGTGAATGCGCGGGCGATCTGCTCCAGAACTTTCAACCCGCGTGCCCGGATGCCGTCGTCGTTGGCGATCAGGATGCGCGCGCCTTTGAGGTCGAGCGGCGGCTCGAACACGGCTGTTTATCCTCCCGCCGGGAGGATTCGATCGAGCCCGCCCATGTAGGATTGCAGAGCCTCCGGCACGGCGATCGAGCCATCCGGCATTTGGTAGTTCTCCATGATCGCGATCGTGGTGCGGCCGACCGCGAGGCCCGATCCGTTGAGGGTATGGACGAAGCGCGTCCCCTTCTCGCCCTGCGGGCGATAGCGCGCGTTCATGCGGCGCGCCTGGAAGTCCCAGCAGTTGGAGCAACTCGAGATCTCCCGGAAGCGGTCCTGGCCCGGC
>JASLSL010000273.1 GCA_030743445.1 Alphaproteobacteria bacterium | reverse complement strand
GGCAAGAGAACTGCGCCAGAACCCGACCGATGCGGAGCAGCGGCTGTGGGCGGCGTTGCGTCGCAAGCAACTCGGCGGCCACCGTTTCCGCCAGCAGGTACCGCTCGGCCCTTACGTGGTCGATTTCGCCTGCCTCCGGGCTAAGCTGGTCATCGAGGTCGACGGCGGGCAGCACGCGGACCGCTCCGACCACGACGCGCGCCGCGACCGTTGGCTCGCGTCCGGCGGTTACCGGGTCCTGCGCTTCTGGAACAGCGAGGTGGCGGAGAACTTCGACGGCGTGCTCGCGGCGATCCGCGCCGGCCTTGGATAAGGCCGGCCCCCCCGCCCTAGCCCTCCCCCTCGTTGGGGGGAGGGGATGGTTTGGGTGCGGTCCCGAAGCCTCGCCCGGCCCGCGCGACAGCCACTACCTGTTCGAGCGCTTCGTCCAGCTGATGGAAGGCGGCGGTTAATGCCCAAGCGGACCGACATCAACTCGATCGTCATTGTCGGCGCCGGGCCGATCGTCATCGGCCAGGCCTGCGAGTTCGACTATTCCGGGACCCAGGCCTGCAAGGCGCTGAAGGAAGAGGGCTTTCGGGTGGTGCTGGTGAACTCCAACCCGGCGACGATCATGACCGATCCGGGCTTCGCCGACGCGACCTATGTCGAGCCGATCACGCCTGCCGTGGTCGCCCGAATCCTCGAGACCGAACGCCCGGACGCCCTGTTGCCGACGATGGGCGGGCAGACCGGCCTGAACACCGCGATGGAGCTGTGGCGCGACGGCACGCTGGAGCGCCTCGGCATCGAGATGATCGGCGCCAAGGCCGACGTCATCGCCAAGGCCGAGGACCGCCAGCTGTTCCGCGAGGCGATGGAGCGCATCGACCTCGAGTGCCCGAAGAGCCGGCTGGTCCACAACATGGAGGAGGCCAAGGCGGCGCTGGAGCTGGTCGGCCTGCCGGCGATCCTGCGGCCAAGCTTCACGCTCGCCGGCACCGGCGGGGGCATCGCCTACAACAGCGAGGAATTCCTCGAGCTCGCGGATTTCGGGCTCCGCACCTCGCCGGTCGCGGAAGTGCTGGTCGAGGAATCGGTTCTGGGGTGGAAGGAATTCGAGATGGAGGTGGTGCGGGATTGCGCCGACAACTGCATCATCGTCTGCTCGATCGAGAACGTCGATCCGATGGGCGTGCACACCGGCGATTCGATCACCGTCGCCCCGGCGCTGACCCTGACCGACAAGGAATACCAGATTATGCGCGACGCCTCGATCGCCTGTTTGCGCGAGATCGGCGTCGACACCGGCGGCTCCAACGTGCAGTTCGCGGTCAACCCCGACGACGGCCGCCTGGTGATGATCGAGATGAACCCCCGGGTCTCGCGCTCCTCGGCGCTGGCCTCGAAGGCGACCGGCTTCCCGATCGCCAAGATCGCCGCCAAGCTCGCGGTTGGCTACACGCTCGACGAGCTCGACAACGACATCACGCGGGTGACCCCGGCGAGCTTCGAGCCGACCATCGACTACGTGGTCACCAAGGTGCCGCGCTTCACCTTCGAGAAGTTCCCCGGCGCCGAGCAGACACTCACCACCTCGATGAAGTCGGTCGGCGAGGCGATGTCGATCGGCCGGACCTTCGCCGAGAGCCTGCAGAAGGCGCTGCGCTCGATGGAAACCGACCTGACCGGGCTGAACGAGGTCGCGATCGAGGGCGTGGACCCGGAAAACCCCGACCGGCAGGCGATCATGGCCGCACTCCGGATCGCCAGTCCGGACCGCCTCCTGGTCGCGGCCCAGGCGCTTCGTCACGGCCTCTCGGTCGAGCATGTGTTCGAGGCCTGCCGCATCGATCCCTGGTTCCTGCGCCAGATCGAGGCCATCGTCGAGACCGAGGCCGGGATCCGGGCGAACGGCCTGCCGGACGACCGCCAGGTCTTGCTGCGGCTCAAGATGATGGGTTTCTCGGACGCGCGATTGGCGGAGCTTGCCGGCAAGACCGAGGCCGCGGTGACGGCGCTGCGCACCGCCCAATCGGTCAATCCGGTCTATAAACGGATCGACACCTGCGCCGCCGAGTTCCCCTCGATGACGCCGTATATGTACTCGACCTACGAATTCGACGGACCGGACGGCCCCGAATCCGAGGCCGAGGTCAGCGACCGCGAGAAGGTCGTCATCCTCGGCGGCGGGCCGAACCGCATCGGCCAGGGGATCGAATTCGATTATTGCTGCGTCCACGCGGTCTACGGCCTCGCCGAGGCGGGCTACGAGACGATCATGGTCAACTGCAATCCGGAGACCGTCTCGACCGACTACGACACATCGGACCGGCTCTATTTCGAGCCGCTGACCGCCGAGGACGTGATCGCGCTGGCCCGGGCCGAGCAGGAAAGCGGCGAGTTGAAGGGCGCGATCGTCCAGTTCGGCGGCCAAACGCCGCTGAAACTGGCGCACGCGCTCGAGGAAGCCGGGATCCCGATCCTCGGCACCACCCCGGACGCGATCGACCTTGCCGAGGACCGTGAACGGTTCCAGAAGCTGGTCCACGAGCTCGGCCTCAAGCAGCCGGCCAACGGCACCGCGACGTCGCTGGAAGAGGCCGAGGCGATCGCCGAGGAAGTCGGCTATCCGGTGCTGCTGCGCCCATCCTACGTGCTCGGCGGACGGGCGATGGAGCTGGTGCACGACGTCGAGGGGCTGCACCGCTACATGGGCAATGCGGTCAAGGTCTCGGGCGCCCATCCGGTGCTGGTCGACCATTTCCTGCGCGACGCGATCGAGCTCGACGTCGACGCGCTCGCCGACCGCGACCAGGTCCACATCGCCGGCATCATGGAGCACATCGAGGAGGCCGGCATTCATTCCGGCGACAGCGCTTGCTCGTTGCCCCCCTACTCGCTCGGCGACGCGGTGATCGACGAGGTGCGCCGCCAGACCGAGGCGCTGGCCAAGGCGCTCGGCGTGGTCGGGCTGATGAACGTGCAGTACGCGGTCAAGGACGGCGACGTCTACCTGATCGAGGTCAACCCGCGGGCGAGCCGCACCGTGCCCTTCGTCGCCAAGGCGACCGGCGTGCCAATCGCCAAGATCGCGGCCCGGGTGATGGCCGGCGAGAAGCTCGCCGATTTCGAACTGACGGCGGAGTCGACCGGCGAGCACATCGCGGTCAAGGAAGCGGTGTTCCCGTTCACCCGCTTCCCCGGGGTCGACGTCATGCTCGGTCCGGAAATGAAGTCGACCGGCGAGGTGATGGGCCTCGGGCCCGATTTCGGCCGCGCCTTCCTCAAGGCGCAGCTCGGCAGCGGCGGCGTCCTGCCGGCCGACGGCACGGTTTTCATTTCGGTCAAGGACCGCGACAAGGAGGCCTTCGTCGAACCGGCCCAGGAGCTCTTGGCGCTCGGGTTCGAGATCATGGCGACGCGCGGCACCGCCGCCTTCCTCGCCGAACACGATATCCCGGTCAAGACCGTCAACAAGGTGCTCGAGGGCCAGCCCCATATCGTCGACGCGATGATCGACGGCGACGTCCAACTGGTGTTCAACACCACCGAGGGCGCCAAGGAAATTCGCGACAGCTTCAGCCTGCGACGTACAGCACTGATGCGCGAGATTCCGTACTACACCACGACCGCCGGCGCCTCGGCGGCGGTCCAGGCAATTCAGGCGTTGCGCCAGGGGCCGCTTGATGTCGCGCCGCTGCAATCCTACTTTAAGGGATCGTTCTAGAGCACGGTCCAGCCACGGAACGGCGCTCGACCGAGAATTGCGCTTGCAGGTCGGCGATTTCCCAGAATAGGCTATCTCCATGACTTCGATACCGATGACTGCCGACGGGTACAACCGTATGCAGGAAGAGTTGAAACAGTTGAAAAGCGTCGAACGCCCCGCGGTGATCAAGGCGCTGGCGGAGGCGCGCGAACATGGCGATCTCGCGGAGAATGCCGAGTACCAGGCCGCGCGCGAACGCCAAAGCTTCATCGAGGGCCGCATCGCCGACCTCGAGGACACGCTCACCCGGGTCGAGGTGATCGACGTCGACAAGCTCAAGGGCAAGCAGGTCAAGTTCGGCGCGACGGTCACGCTCGCCGACGGCGATACCGACGCCGAGGTGACCTATCAATTGGTCGGCGAATACGAGGCCGACATCTCGGCCGGAAGGCTGGCGATCACCTCGCCGCTGGCACGCGCGTTGATCGGCAAGTCGGTCGGCGACAACGCCGAAGTTACGACACCAAACGGCCACAAGGACTATGAGGTCGTCAAAGTCCGCTTTAAATAACTCGTCGAGTTAAGTTTCCATCACACCGCCGAGCGCCGGTCGACCAGGCCGGGACCGTCGGGATCGACCACGGCCGAGATGACCCGAGTACGGTGGCGCTGTAGCACGACGCTGCGGGTCAGACGCCAAGGTTTCTCGTTCGCCTGAACGTGGCCGCCATTGGAATTTCGATGCTCGCTCGATTGACCGGACGGCGGGTCCGCGTCCACGGTGGTAAACATCATGTCGACGATTTCGTCGAGTTTTATGTAATCCCAGGGCACAAGCAGGCTGCGAATCTTCTGGCCGACGTCCGGATCGGCGATCCGTTCTATGCCGGCCAAATCGAGCAATGCCTCTGCGCTGATCAAACGCACGTCCCAGGAATGGCGCGAGCCGCGCACCTGCGCCTCCAACTCGCCGGTATCGCCTCGCCCCACGACGATCAAGATCGAGGACGGCGCCAAAATTCGCGCCCGGTTGAGCAAATCCCGCCGATACGCCGCGATGGTATCTAGCGATATCCGGTAGACGTCGGTCGTCTTGACCTCGACGACCAGATAGTGGCCTTCCGGCGCCACCCAGATGCCGTCGAAGCCGATCGCATCCCGCCGCCCGCGGTAGAGCCCGTTGATGACGCTGTAGCCAAGCCGCCGTCCGACCTCGTTGATCAAATCCTGGAGCACCAGCCCGCTATTCGAAAACGGACCGGAAAGACACTGTTTGACGTAGGTGCCCAACATCGCGCCGGACACCCGGGAGAAATATTCCCTAAGTTCGGCGGCGCACACGCTACGGTCTTTAAGGTTTCCGTCGCCCGCAGCGGAAACGATCTGTTCGATCGTTAGCTCCGCGACCGCTTCCGGATTGGACGACCATAAGGACATCAAAGGCATCGGCGTATCCCGTCAGTTCATCCATATACGTTAAGATGAATCTCCTTCTTACAATTCTACTAGAGATTGTGATTTGTGCAACGCCAAACCCACCCTGGGTGCCACACGAGGAAACTATTCCGTAGCGCTGGAATTCCTGTCAATCGGCGTCCGAATCGCCCTCGACGGCCACCGGAACCCCGAAGGTGTATTTCGAAGCGCGAATGGCGAGCGCCGACTTGACATGGCTGACATTGGGCGCCGCCGTCAATTCGGTGGTGAGGAACCGCTGGTAGGTGTCCCAATCCGGGGCGACGACCTTCAACAAGAAGTCGGTTTCGCCCGCAAGCATGTAGCACTCGCGGACCTGCGGCCAAGCTTTGGCCAGCGACTCGAAGGCCGTCAAATCGGCCTCCGCCTGACTCGACAGTCCGACCTGGGCGAATACGGTAACCCCGTACCCCAATCCCTCGGCGTTCAGATCGGCATGATAGCCGCGGATGAAATTGGCGGCCTCGAGCGCCCGGACCCGGCGCAAACAGGGCGGCGCCGAAATGCCGGCCCGCCGGGCGAGTTCGACATTGGTCATCCGACCGTCCTCCTGCAGATCGCGAAGAATCTTGCGGTCGATCTTGTCGAGCTTGACGCGACGCATCGCTGAGTGCTCCCGGTCCCCTGTTTTGTGAAATAATATTACAATCGCATTTTCGGAGCGCAAGGGGCGGTCGCGCGCCGAGTTGCCGGTGCCAACGCCTCGTGCGAACCCGCGGCAAGCAAAATCAAACATTAATCTCTCCTTATACGTAATATACCAAGTAAAAGATCATTATTCGTTATTAATCACTGCAAGGAAATATTGAATTAATTAAATTTTTACGCGTTATTATTTACTATTACTTTATTTTTATTTTTTTTCCAAATTATTTGTTTGCGATTTAACAACGAATTAAATCGATATCCGGATCGCGGATCGTTGCCGCGCGCTTCGTTCACCCTGCCGCCGGGCTTGCACACGGCCGGTGAGGCGGCGATAGTCCGCCCGGCCCAGCCATGGTTCGAAGCGGATGACGCAACGTACGATTTGGACACTGACCGACGACAAGATCGGCATGATCAACCAGGCTCTCGGTCTGGCCGAGGCCGTCGCCCGGATCGACGGGGATTG
>JASLSL010000272.1 GCA_030743445.1 Alphaproteobacteria bacterium | reverse complement strand
ATCGATGCCGACACGACCGGCACCTTCGAGGTCAAGGCGCGCGAGGAACTCGTCGTCGCCGGGCTCGACGTCGCGATCGCGATCTTCCGGCGCTGCGAGGCCGATTGCGAGATCGACGCGCGGGTCGAGGACGGCGACCGTGTTCGATCCGGCACCGTCCTCGCCCGGGTCAGCGGCAAGGCGCGCGGCATCCTGACCGCGGAGCGGACGGCGCTCAACGTGCTGCAGCACCTCTCGGGCATCGCCACGCTGACGGCGAAATACGTCGAGGCGATCGAGGGAACGGGCGCGCAACTGATCGACACCCGCAAGACGATACCGGGGCTGAGGGCGCTCGAGAAGCATGCGGTCACCTGCGGCGGCGGCCGCAACCATCGCTTCGGCCTCGATAGCGGCGTGCTGGTCAAAGACAACCACATCGCGTTGTGCGGCGGGCTGATGGCGGCGATCGAGCGCGTCAAGGCCGAGGTCCCGATCCTGACCAAGATCCAGATCGAGTGCGAGAGCCTCGATCAGGTCCGGGACGCGCTCGAGGCGGGTGCGGACTCGCTGCTGCTCGACAACATGGCGCCGGAGATGATGCGGGACGCGGTGGCCATCGTCGCGGGCCGGATACCGCTCGAGGCGTCGGGCGGCATCACGCTGGATACGGTTCGAGCCGCGGCGGAAAGCGGCGTCGACCTGATCTCCACCGGCAAGATCACGCAATCGGCGCCGGCCGTCGATATCGGCCTCGACGAGGTATCGGGATAGAGGTGGGCAAGTTTCGCGCCGGTCGATCGACCGGCGGTCCGACTTCGTGTTCCCCACATGCCGCTGCAAGGTCTCCCGCCTCATTCGGGTAACGGTGCTTCGGACCATAACGCTCTGAATTTCTGTCGATTTTGGGATCGAGCCTCGACCCCCACCGGGCGCGCCGAAATTTCTCTCCGACACGCGTCGATTTGGCGCGAGTCATGCATAGGTATTCCACGCACATAAATATTCCACGCGCATAAAAATCGTCGACCACAGGGACACCGACATTGATGCGGATTCCACGGCAGCTGATCGGAATTTCGGCCCTTGCGCTCGCCACATTGGTAGCTGGATTCCGCGTCGACGCCTCGGTTCCGACGGGTCAGGTCATCGATTTCCTGATCACCCGCGACCACGCGGCGATCGGGCGCCACGTGCTCGATATCCACCGCCGCGGCGGGGACCTCCATATCGACATCGCCATCGATATCGAAATCAACATGCTGTTCGTGAACCTTTTTGCCTACAAGCATCGCAGCCACGAAGTGCGCCGGGACGGCCGGCTGGTCTCGCTCGACGCGCGGACCGACGACGACGGGACGACCTATTGGGTCACCGCCAAGGTGACGCCGACCGGGTTGGACGTCGCGGGCTCCGGCGGGCGGTTCACCGCGCCTTTGGATACGCTGACGACCGGTTATTGGTCCTACGAGACGGTCGGCAAATCGAGGCTCCTCGACTCCCAGCACGGCAGGCTCGTCGACGTTCGAATCTCGCCGATGGGCCAGGAGCGGATCGCGACCGCCAGCGGCACGGTCCCCTCGCGGCGCTACGAGGTCGACGGCGACCTGGAGCTAACCCTGTGGTATTCGCCCGACGGGCAATGGCTCAAGACCGCGTTCGTGGCCCGAGACGCCGAGGTCGAGTATCTGCTGCGGACGGGCGCGGCGCCGGCCCGATTGGCCGAGGCCAACTAACCACCTCGATTCCAAGATTATCCTAGCGGCGATCAAGTCGCGGCGTCGTGCACCGTGGCCCCGCAGTTGGGACAGACTGTTTCCTTACCGGCCAACGCGTGCTTCGCGTTATCCAGGGTGTGCGTGGCGAAATTCTCTTTGATCCCGGGGTCCCGGTTTCGCGGCCTCAGGACTCCCGTCTGGCGCCGGCGATCAGCGCGACGTTGCCGTGAAGATGCAGGCACGACGCGGCGAGCCCGACCTCGGCGAACCAATCGAAATAATCCTCGAGGCTGGCCGGCCGGTTGTTCGGCGCGATGTCGGCCGCGTAGGCGGAAAAGCTCTCGGCGCTGCGCATGGCGACCCCGTGGATGCGCTCGATCCGGTCCCAGATGCTCTGCTGCAGCGGGAACAGCGCGGCTTCGGTCAGCCGGAGGCGGTCGTAAAGCAGGAAATACCCGCCGTCGGCCAGGTGCCGCGCCGCGAACCCGATCACCCCGCGCTTGGCCTCGTCGGGCAGGTCGTGGAAGGTCAGCGCGGTGACGACGAAGCGATAGGGCCCCTCCGGGATCGCGATCCCGTCGATCGCTTCCAGGTCGCCCTCGATCCACTCGGCGCCGTGCCCGGCCAGGTTCTCGGCTGCGTCCGCCAGCGACGTGGCGTTGCGGTCGACCCCGGTGACGGCCAAGTCCGGGCGCCGGTCGAGGATCATCTTGGCGATGAAGCCGGTGCCGCAACCGAGGTCGAGCACCCGGTCGCCGGTTGCCGCTTGGTCGGCGACCAGGGTCGCGAGGATTTCGAGTTGCTCGGCGCGCGTCGGATGGCGCCGGACCGGATCGTCCATGAAAATTCCCTTACGGCTAATATATTTATGAGTCCGGGCCGATGCGCACGACCTGCTTGCCGAAGTTCTCGCCCTTGAGCATGGCGATGAAGGTGGCGGGGGCGTTCTCCAGCCCGTCGGCGACGTCGACCCGGTACTTGACCTCGCCGGATTCAAGCCAGCCGGCCATCTCTGCCATGAACTCGGGCAGCAGGTCCGAGTGGTCGCTGACGATGAAGCCCTGCATGCGGATGCGTTTGCGGGTCAGGTAGACCAGGTTCTGCACGCCCTCGCGCTCGACCAGATTGTACTGGCTGATCATGCCGCACTCGACGAAGCGGGCGAACGGGTTGGCGACCTCGAGCGCCGCATCGAGCATGGCACCCCCGACATTGTCGAAATAGACGTCGAGCCCGTCGGGGCAGCGCTCCTGCAAGGCGGCGAGGTAGCTCTCGGCGGTCTTGTAGTTGAACGCGGCGTCGAAGCCGAGTTCGTCCGCGACATAGGCCGCCTTGGCGTCGGAGCCGGCGCTGCCGACCACGCGGCAGCCCCTGATCCTGCCGATCTGCCCGGCGATCTGGCCGACCGCGCCCGAGGCGGCCGAGACGAACAGGGTCTCGCCGGCCTTCGGCTGGCCGATCTCGCGCAGGCCGATCCAGGCCGTCATCCCCGGCATGCCGAGGGCACCGAGATAGTAAGGCAGGGGGGCGAGTTCCGCATCCACATGGCGCAGGCTCGCCGCACCCTTGGCGAGCGAATAGTCCTCCCAGCCGAGCATGCCGAAGACGATATCGCCCGCGGCGTAGCCGTCGTTCTTCGAGGCCGCGACCTCGCCGATCACCCGGGCCTGCAATACCTCGCCGATCTCGAACGAGGAGGCGTAGGACTTGGCCTCGTTCATCCGCCCGCGCATGTAGGGATCGAGCGACATGAAGATGTTGCGCACCAGCACGTCGCCAGAGCCGGGCTCGGGCACCGTGCCCTCGCGAAGCTCGAAGTTCTCGGGCGCGACCCAGCCGGTCGGCCGGCTGGTCAGGACGATCTGGCGGTTGCCATCGGGCATGATTATCCGTCCTTCGCGTAAAGTTTCTTCGCCGCGTCGGCCGAGACGTAACCGTCCTCGACGTCGCGGGCCAGCGCCTCCGGATCGCGATCCCTTGGCGGGCCGTAGCCGCCGGCGCCTGGCGTCTCGAGCAGGACCTGCGAGCCCGCCGGAGCGTCGAAGGCGCCCTTGCTGTTGAGCTCCTCGACCGTCCCGTCCGGATACCGGATCGCGATCGAAGCCGCGGCACCCGCCTTGCCGTCGCGGATGCCGAAGGGCGGCGACTTGGTCCGCTCCAAGCAGACCGAAGCGCGGGAGTTGTGGCCCAGCACGGTCCAGGCCCGCCGCGAGGCGCAGCCGCCGCGGTATTTCCCCGGCCCGCCGCTGTCGGCCATGATCTCGTAATAGTCGACCCGGAGCGGGAAGCTCAGCTCCAGGGTTTCGATCGGCACGTTCATGGTGTTGGAGATGCCGGCACAGATCGTGTTGATGCCGTCCTTTCCTGGCCGCGCCCCGAAGCCGCCCTTGACCGTCTCGTAGCTGACGTAGCGGCCGTCGGTCCGGGGATCGAGTCCGCCGAAAGTCAGGATCGCCGAGGTGCCTTGCGAGCACGCCATGACGTTGTCCGGGATGATGTCGGCGAGCGCGCCAAAGGTCATGTCCGAGACCCGGTGCGAGATCTCGTGATTGGCGTAGACGACGGGCGAGGGGAACTCGGCGTTGACCACCGAACCCTTCGGCGTCTTGACGGTGATCGGCCGCCAGGCGCCCGAGTTCGGCGGGATCAGGCTGCCGGGATCGACGATCATCTTCAGGGCGCAATAGACGCCGGACGCGGTAACCGAATGCGGCGCGTTCATCGGCCCGGCGACGGCCGGGTCGGTGCCGGCGAAATCGACGGTGATTTCGTCGCCCTTCTTGGTCACGTGCATCCGGATGGTGAAGGTGGCGTCGGTGTTCTCGCCCTGCTCGATGACGCCGTCGCCGTCGCAGAAATCCTCGAAGCTTCCCTCGCCGTCGGGCAGGTCGCCCAGCATCATCCGCATCATGCGCTCGGAATAGTCCATCACCTCCTGCATGATTCGGGTCAGGGTCTCGGCGCCGTATTTTCCGGCCAGCGTCGCGAGGCGTTGGCAGGCGCGCCGGCTGGCCGCGACCTGGGCCCGCATGTCGCCGCGCCGCTCGTCGGGCGTGCGCACGTTGGCCATGATGATCGCCTCGACGTTGGGGTCGATCTCGCCCTTGGAATAGAGCCGGATCGGCGGCAGGCGCAGGCCCTCGCCGTAGACCTCGGTGACCGCGCCATAGCTCCCCGGCGTGGCGCTGCCGATGTCGGGCCAGTGGGCGCGCACGCAGGTATGGGCGAGCAGTCGCCCTTCGTGGAACGCCGGCATGACGACGTTGACGTCGGGCAGGTGCGAGCCGCCGAAATAGGGGTCGTTGTGGATGAAGATGTCGCCCTCGTTCATATCGTCGCCGAAGGCGCCGATCACCGAGCGCACCGCGTCCGGCATCGAGCCGAGGTGGATCGGCAGGTCCGGGCCTTGGGCCACCATGTCGCCCGAGGTATCGAAGATGCCGCAGGAATAGTCGCCCGCGACCTTGAGGATCGGCGAGTAGGCGGTCTTGGCGAGGACGATCTTCATCTCCTCGGCGGTCTTCAACAGGCTGTTCTTGACCACCTCGAAGGTCGCCGGGTCGGTGCGCAGACCGTCGTC
>JASLSL010000271.1 GCA_030743445.1 Alphaproteobacteria bacterium | reverse complement strand
TTGGCCCTCAGGATGGAGCGGCACAGCGCCAACGCGCTTGAGGTCGCGACCTATCTCGAGGAACACCCGGCGGTTGACTGGGTGTCCTATGCGGGTCTCGAGTCGAGCCCCTATTACGAGCTCGGGCAAAAGTACCTGCCGAAGGGCGCCGGCGGCGTCATGACCTTCGGGGTCAAGGGCGGGTTCGAGGCCGGCGTCGCCCTGGTCGAGGGCTGCGAGCTCTTGAGCCATCTCGCCAACATCGGCGACACCCGTTCGCTGATCCTGCATCCGGCCTCGACGACCCACCGGCAGCTCACCGAGGAACAGGCGATCGCCGCCGGCGCCGGGCCCGACGTGATCCGGCTCTCGGTCGGCATCGAGACCGTCGCCGACATCGTCGCCGACTTGGAGCAGGCGATGGCACGCATCCCGGCCTCGAAGGCGGCAGAGTAGCCGACCGCGGACATGGCGGGTCGCGCCGACGCGCTGAGCATTGGGTTGAACGCAGTCATCGTCGCGGTGACCGGGGAGGTGCCCCGTGTCCTGACCGTCGAGCCGCCGAAACTGGCGCTGCCGGACCAGGCGGGACGCACCGCGAAGTGGGCCGAGACACCCTATGCCCTCCCCTTTGGCCCGTTCGAGCCGCGCCGCCACCGAACGCTCGAGCTCGGCCTCCGCAGCTGGGTCGACGAGCAGACCGGCCTCGCGCTCGGCCACGTCGAACAGCTCTACACCTATGCCGACCGCAACCGGGACCCGCGCGAACTCGCCGGCGGACCGCGCGTCGTCTCGATCGGCTATCTTGCGCTGGTCCGCGAGGACGCGCCGCAGGAGGACACCAAGTCGGAATGGTGCGATTGGTACGATTTCCTGCCCTGGGAGGACTGGCGCGCCGGACGGCCACCCTGGGTCGACGAAGTCATCCGGCCGCTCATGTGGCGTTGGGCCGAGTCGAGCAGCGACGAGGAAACCCGGCGCGGACGCGGCGAGCGCGTCTCGATCGCCTTCGCCAACAACGGCGCGGCCTGGGACCCGGTGCGGCTCCTGGAGCGCTACGAACTACTGTACGAGGCCGGCCTCGTCGCCGAGGCGGAACGCGACCGCCTGCTCGCCAAGTCGCGCGGCCGGACCGGCGGCCGAATCGGCGGACTGCCCCATGCCGAACGGCTCAACGCGATCGCCGCGACCGGACGACCGATGTCGCTCGATCACCGGCGCATCCTGGCGACGGCGCTCGAGCGGTTGCGCGGCAAGCTGAACTACCGGCCGGTAGTGTTCGAACTGCTGCCCGAGGACTTCACCCTGTTCCGCCTGCAACGGGTGATCGAAGCGCTCGCCGGCGCCGAGTTGCACAAGCAGAACTTCCGCCGCCTGGTCACCAACACCAGGCTGGTCGAGGCCACCGGCGGACGCGAGAGCGGAGGCCGCGGACGCCCGGCGAAGCTTTACCGCTTCCGCCGCGACGTGCTGCTCGAACGCCCCGCCCCCGGCATCGGCATGCCGGCGCCGAAGCAGCCGGATTAGAACCCGATCTGCGAACGCGTCGCATTGGCGCAATCGTTTCGGACATCTCCGATTGACATAACTAATGCTCTGTGAGAGTATTATTTTTAATATACTCTCTTCGAGTATTAATAGTGGTTTTTACCCTACTGACCGAAACCGTCCGATTGGAGGATGCGTGTCATGGGCACCGCCACCGCTCTTGATTACAACGCCGAAATCGCCGAGCGCACCGCTCCGTTATACCAGCGCGTCAGCCGGGTGATCCCCGAGATCGAATGGCCGTTCCACGCTCCCTATGTGGACGCGATCAACGACCTCAAGAAGGGCCGCAACGCCATTCTGCTCGCCCACAACTACATGACGCCGGAGATCTTTCACTGCGTCTCCGACGTGGTCGGCGATTCCCTGGCGCTCGCACGCGAGGCGCAGAAGACCGACGCGGATGTCATCGTGCTGGCCGGGGTGCACTTCATGGCGGAAACCGCGAAGCTGTTGAATCCCGAAAAAACGGTGCTGATCCCCGATCTCGAGGCCGGCTGCTCGCTCGCCGAATCGATCACCGGCGCCGACGTCCGCCTGCTGCGCGAGAAATATCCGGGCGTCCCGGTGGTGAGCTACGTCAACACCTCGGCCGAGGTGAAGGCGGAAACCGACGTCTGCTGCACCTCGGGCAACGCGGTCGAGATCGTCGAGCGGTTGGCCACGGATCGCGTGATCTTCCTGCCCGACGAATATCTCGCCCGCTATGTCCAGAGCCAGACCGACAAGGTCGAGATCATCGCCTGGCACGGTCACTGCGAGGTCCACGAGCGCTTCACCGCCGCTGAAATCCAGGACTACCGGGCCAATTTCGAGAATTTGGTGGTGATCGCCCACCCCGAATGCCCGCCGGACGTCCTGGACACGGCCGACTTCGTCGGCTCGACCGCCGGCATGATAGCTTATGTCGAGACCGAGCGCCCTGGCCGCGTGCTGATGGTGACCGAGTGCTCGATGAGCGACAACGTCGCCGTCGAGCTGCCGGAGGTCGAGTTCATCCGGCCTTGCAACTTCTGCCCGCACATGAAGCGGATTACCCTACCGAAAATCCTGCAATCGCTGGAGACGATGGGCCCGCCCGTCGAAATCGATCCGGCGATCGCCGAGCGCGCGCGCCGGTCCGTCGAACGCATGCTGGAGATGAGTTGACCGGCGGCGCTCAACTCTCCACGAGACGGGCGGTCTTGGCGTAGCGCTGCTTGAGGTCGAGGTAGTCGTCCGGCGCCGTGGCCAACCAATCCGCGGCGTTGCCTTCGACCGGCTTCAACACCTTCGCCGGCACGCCGGCGACGATCATGCCGTCCGGCGCCTCGAAACCCTCGCGCACCACGCTACCGGCCCCGACCAACGATCCGGCACCGATCACCGAGCCGTGCAGCAGGGTCGCCTTCATGCCGACCATCGAGCCGTCCCCGACCACGGTGTCGTGCAAAACCGCACCGTGACCGATGGTCACCCGCTCGCCGAGGATGGTGCCGGCCTCGGTGTCGGAGTGGATCACCGTGTTGTCCTGGATGTTGGTTGCGGGCCCGACGCGGATGAAGCTCTGGTCGCCTCTGAGCACGACGCCGAACCAGATGCTGGCTTCCTCTTCGACCACGACATCGCCGATCAGCACCGCCGTCGACGCCAAAAAGACGGACTCGTGCACCTGTGGGGTCTTTCCTTCGAATTCGATCAGCATCGCCATTGCGTCGTTCTCCCTGGTGTCGGCCGCGTTAACCTTAACGCCCGGATCGGCCGGCCGGCCGAAATTAGCCGCGTTTACCGGTCCCGGCGCGAAAAAAATTGGTTTCGTTAACCGGTCCTTAAATCTTTTCGCCAAAATTTACCATCACGTTTCGCCGTTCTGAGCGGCTCGAGCCTGACGTCACCCGAAATCGACGATGGCTCGTGGGACAAGGATTTCGTCCCGCCACGTCGCGGGACATCGCGAAAGCGGCACGCAAACGCGCCTTTGGAAGGAGTGCATGGAATGGTTAGCCTATTAAAGAAAAACGTGGAGGAGGATCACTACGCCGAGGACGAGTTTCCTCCGCCTCCGCCCGCCCCCGAGCCGGTCGAGGACTCCAGCCAGAGCGGTTTCACAGCCGATTTCTTCGTCCAAATGCTGGACAACCTGCCGGCCAACGTCATGGTCTGCGACCCGGAAACCTTCGAGATTACCTGGGTCAACCAGACGACCAAGGACACCTTGAACTTATTGGTCGACCTTCTGCCGCCGGGTGTAAACGGCGACACCATCGTCGGCCAGTGCATCGACATCTTCCACAAGGACCCCTCGCATCAGCGCAAGATGCTCGCGGACCCGCGGAACATGCCGTACAAAACGACGATCCGCCTCGCCGACGACATTCTCGAGCTCGACATGGCGGCGCTCTACGACGGCGATCAATACACTGGCATCGTCCTCAGCTGGAACATCGTGACCCAGCGCGAGCGGCTGCAGCGCATGATCGACAAGATGCCGATCAACGTCATGACGGCGGATCCCAAGACCTTCGAGATCAACTACGCCAATGACACGACGCTCGAGACGCTCAAGGCGGTGCAGCACTTGCTGCCGTCGGGTGTGACGCCCGATAACATCGTCGGCCAATGCATCGACGTCTTCCACAAGGAACCGGAGATGCAGCGCCATATGCTCGGCGACCCGAACAACATGCCGCACAAGGCCAAGATCAAGCTCGGCGACGAGACCTTGGCGCTCGACGTCTCGGCGATCGTCGACGAGGGCGGCTACTACATGGGCCCGATGCTGGCCTGGAGCGTCGTCACCGCGCAGGTCACGATGGCGAGCAATGTTTCGGAGGTGACCGACATCGTCGCCTCGGCCGCGGCCGAACTGCAGAACACGGCCGAGAGCATGTCGGCGACGGCCGAGCAGACCTCCAAGCAGTCATCGGCGGTCGCCGCGGCCTCCGAGCAGGCCTCGACCAACGTCCAGACCATCGCGTCGGCGGCCGAAGAGCTCGCCAGCTCGCTGGAAGAGGTCGGCCGTCAGGTCACCGAGTCCTCGACCATCGCGCAGTCGGCGGTGCAGGAGGCGCAAAAGACCAACGAGGCGGTCGAAGGGCTGGCCACCGCGTCGAGCAAAATCGGCGAGGTCGTCGACCTGATTAACGACATCGCCAGCCAGACCAACCTCTTGGCCCTCAACGCCACGATCGAGGCGGCCCGCGCCGGCGACGCCGGCAAGGGCTTCGCGGTCGTGGCCTCCGAGGTCAAGAGCCTGGCCGGCCAGACCGCCAAGGCGACCGAAGAGATCGGTTCGCAGATCACCTCGATCCAGGGCGCCACCCAGGAGGCGGTGTCGGCGATCAAGGGCATCGGCGAGACCATCGACAAGATCAACGGGATCGCCTCGACCATCGCCTCGGCCGTCGAGGAACAGTCGGCCGCGACCCAGGAGATCGCCCGCAACGTGCAGCAGGCCTCGACCGGGACGCAGGAAGTGTCGTCGAATATCGGTGACGTGCAGAAGGCGGCGGACGAGACCGGACAGTCGGCCGGCCAGTTGCTGGAAGCGGCCGGCGAGCTCTCGAAGCAGTCGGAGACATTGAAGCAGGAAGTCGAGGGCTTCCTGGCCGACTAAGCGAAGGTTCAGGCGACCAAACGACGAGGGCCCGGCGCTTCATGCGCCGGGCCTTTCGCTTGCGCGCCGGCGGAACCTGGAACGGTTCCGCTCTAGTCGCCGGCGCCGACGGCGCGAGCCTTCCTGGGTTCCGACGGCAACGCCCACAACAGCGCAAAGAGCGCCAGCGCCGCCGCGCTGAGACCGCCGAACAACCATGTGAATCCACCGGCCTCGGCCCAGACCCACGAAATGAGAAGGACGGAGAGCGGCCCGGTGCCGAAAGCGATGACGAACTTGATCCCGAAGACGAGGCCGCGGTGTTTTTTCGGCGCGTAGCGGTAGAGCAACATGTTCTCCGCCGGCAGCATGCCGTGGTTCGCCATTACCGACAGGATCGCCGCCCCGACGAGGCCGATCCCGGCGGCCAGCGCGATCGCCATCAGCATGAAGACCTGCGCGAACCACGACACGATATAGATCGGCTTCAGGGCGTAGCGGTCGGCGAGGAACCCGCCGGCCAACTGCATCACCGCGCCGACCGCGTAGACGATGGAAACCAGCGCGCCGATACCCGTCGCCCCCTCGCCGACGAAATCCGCGAGCCGGACCGAAAACAGCTTCGGCAGCGCGCCCTGGGTCGAATGGTAGATCATGCCGCCGACGAATAGCGCCACCAGAATGATCGCGAAGACGCGCACGACATCGGCCCGGCTCGCCGCGGCCTCCTCGTTGTCCGCGGCACCGCCATCGACGATCCGGCCGGCCGCGACGTAGTAAAACATCGCGAACCCCGTCACGAGGCAAAGCACCCCCGGCACGATGAACGCGGCGCGCCAACTGAGATAGTCGATCAGCAGACCGGCAACGATCCCCGCCCCGGCATTGCCGAGACTCCCGAAGACGCCGTTGACCGCCAGAATCTTGCCGGTGTTGCGGGTCGTATTCCGGATCAGCCAGGGAACGCCGATCGGATGATAAATCGCACCGAACGCCCCGATCCCGGCGAGCCCCAGCATCAGGGGTATGGGCTCGGCTATCAGCCCGCAGACGATCGACGCCGCCCCCATGCCGATGAAAAATAGCGTCATCATGCCGCGCACGCTCCACGCGTCGCCGAGCCGCCCGGCCGGGATCGCCAACACCCCGAGCAGCACCGATCCCAGCGTCCACAGCGGGAACAGCTCGTCGTAGGGCCGGTTCCACTCGATCTCCAACGTCAACACGATGACGAAGAAGAACGCGGTGAACATGTGGATGTAGAAATGCCCGAGGCATGAGAAGACGAGCGACAGGCGGGCGGACGTGAGCGGCATTTCGCGGCTCCGGCGATGGCGTGGCGCGCCATACTGCCAGCCCGCCCGGACCTCAACAAGCCGCCGCCTAGTCGGCCTGGTCGCGCCGCGAATTGAGCTGCGTCATGGCGACGACCCGGCAAATCTCGTCTTCTCTTAACATCGCTCCTTAACGCCATCCGGGGAGAACGCGATGGAGATCGAAGGCAAGAACGTTCTGGTCCTGGGCGGGGGCGGCATGGTGGGCATAGCCGTCTGTCGTCTGCTTCTGCCCTATCGGCCTTCTCAACTGGTCGTCGCCTCGCGCAATAAATCCAAGGCGCGGCAAGCCGTTGTGCTTCTCGAGGCCGAGTTCCATGAGTCGACGACACGCATCGTGCCGGTCTGGGGCGACGTCTTCCTTCGCGCCGAGTGGCGCGACGACGGCGCCGGCGCGCGCGGCGCGGCCCTGGCGGACACGGATAAGCGCCGTCGGTTGACCGCGGATATTCTCGATCCGCTCGATCAGGGCATCGTCGACTCGTCGCTCCTGGTCCAGCTCATCGAAGGCGCCGCACCGGAATTGAACAGCGCGCCGGCACAGATCATCGTCGACTGCATGAACACGGCGACCGCGGTGAGTTACCAGGACATCTTCACCTCGGCCCGGCGGCTGGCCGGCCTGGCGGCGGTGGGATCGGACGAGATCGACTGGCCGACCGAGGTGGAGGAGCTTATGGCCTCGCTCTACGTCCCCCAGCTGGTTCGCCACATGCAGCTCCTCTACGAGGGCATGCGGCGGGTCGGGACGGAGGCCTATATCAAGGTCGGAACCTCCGGCACCGGCGGCATGGGATTTAACATTCCCTTCACCCATGGCGAGGAGAAGCCGTCGCGCGTGCTGCTGTCGAAGTCGGCGCTCGCCGGGGCGCACAGCCTGCTGATCTTTCTCTTGGCGCGAACCCCCGGCGGCCCGAGGGTCGTGAAGGAAATCAAGCCGACAGCGCTTATCGGCTGGCGCGACATCGGCTACGGCACGGTCGGTCGGGGCGGGCAGGACGTCATGCTGTATGACTGCCCCGGCGAGATGGCGGTCTCTGTCGACGACGACGCGAATTTGGTCGCCGAGGGAGATTTCGGCAAAAGCACCGGCGAGGCGCTGGAGGGCGTCTATATCGACACCGGCGAGAACGGCCTGTTCTCCAGCGCCGAGTTCACCACGATTACCGCACCCGGGCTGATGGGAATCGTCACGCCTGAGGAAGTGGCCGAGAACGTGGTCCGCGAACTCGTCGGCGGCAATACCGGACGCGACGTTATCGCCGCCCTCGACGGCTCGGTAATGGGCCCGACATACCGCGCCGGCTATTTGCGCCAGGTCGTTCTCAACCGCATGCGGGAATTGGAGGACGAGCACGGCGAGGCGGTCGCCTTTGAATTCCTCGGCCCGCCGCGGCTCTCCAAGCTGCTGTACGAGACCTATCTGTTGAAACGCGTCGGCAAGACCATGGATTCCGTGCTCGCCGCATCGGCCAACACGCTTGCCGGGACGATCGAACATGAGGTGCTGACAAACGCGGATCTGCGACGGCGGATCATCTCGATCGGCATTCCGATCCTGCTTGCCGACGGCAAGCGGCTGCTACGCGGACCGGTGATGAAATCGGTCGATGCGTACCACGGATGGGTCGACCTGACCGCCGCCAACATCGCTGCATGGCAGGATCGGCTAAC
>JASLSL010000270.1 GCA_030743445.1 Alphaproteobacteria bacterium | reverse complement strand
CCAAACAGGTCATCAATTTAGTAATCCATCTGGGAAATCCGGGTTGAGAATCGTCGATCTGTATTTGGAGATCAACCGGATTTTGAAGCCGGGTGGGTGCTTCTATCACTGCGATATGCTCAGGCCCGAACGCAAACTCGTGCAGGCGCTTTACAGCGCCTATCTGTGGGTCTGCGTTTCGATAATAGCACTCGTATTTCGTAGCAGCCCCAAAGCGTTGGCTTGTCGAGATTACTTCATTCGAGCTGTGCAGATGTTCCATTCCTCGGCGGAATTGACGAGACTCCTCGTGAAAACCGGATTTATCGATGTCTACAGTAGGACGGAGGCGGGTGGTATCGTCACCTCTCACAAGGCCACCAAGCGTATGGCGTAGTGGCGACGATTGCGCCGCCATTAGCGATTCGCAAACCCGTTCTCCGTTTGAGCGCTGCCGCTCAAAATCGTCAGGTTCTGCGCGATTTTCGAGGCGAGGCTGTTGATCCCGCTGCCAGGCCGAGATTCTTCAGACGGGGTCTCTGACCGAATGGCGCTATCAATGCGCCCCGTCTTCGATCTCGACGACGATGCCGCCGATATGGCCACCGGCCTCCAGGGTCTCGTGCGCCAGGGCCGTCTCGGCCAGCGGGAAGCGCCGGGCGACCGTCGGCGCCAGCGTGCCCGCGGCGAGCCGAGAATCGATGTCGTCGAGCATGGCGGCGAGCGCCTCGGGCGCCATGATGAAGGCCTGCACGAAATGCACCGTCACGCCCTTGAAGGCGAGCGGATAATAGGGCAGCACCGGCTCCGGGACCCGGGTCGAGGAGTAGGAGGCGATGATGCCGGCCGGCTTCAAGACCGCGTGGTCGATCGCGATGTTGGTGCCGAAGTCGACCTCGATGATGCGGTCGACGCCGGCGCCCTCGGTAATCGCGCGGACCCGTTCGACGACGTCCTCGCGCCGGTAGTCGATGCTCTCGTCGGCGCCCCCGGCGCGCGCGTGTCGGGCCTTCGCCTCCGAGCTGACGGTCGCGATGACCTTCGCGCCCTCCTGCTTGGCGAGCTGGATGGCGAGATGACCGACGGCACCGGCGCCGCCGGCGACCAGCACGGTCTTGCCGGCGACCGGGCCGTCGCGCAGCAGTGCTGTGTGCGCCGTCACCGCCGGGACCGCGATGCAGGCACCCTCGGCGAAGCTCATCGCCGCCGGCAGCGGTCGCGCCAGCTCCGCCGCGACGGCGACCCGTTCGGCCGCGGTGCCGGATGAAGACAGGCGTCCGGCCCGGCACATCCAGACCCGCTCGCCGATCCGCGCTGCCGGCACGCCGTCGCCGACCTCGACGATCGCTCCGGCGCCGTCGCCATGGGGTATCACGGGAAAGTCGGCCTCGTGGGCGATCCAGCCGGAGCGCTTCTTGACGTCGTGCGGATTGACGCCCGAGGCCCGGATCTGGACCAGCACCTCGCCCGGGGCCGGCCGCGGCGCCGCCAGCTCGCCGACCTCGATGACCTCGGCCGCTGGCCCGAGACGGTTGTAATAAGCGGCTCGCACCGTCGAATCCTCCCTTTGCCCGACCTGACCGCCCCCATGCTAGCATGAGGCGCGATCCGGCCGGCAGGAAAGGTGATCATGGCAGAGACCAGGGAGGGAACGATGGCTCGACGCGTCCTCGTCGCCAGCATCAAGCACGAGACCAACACCTTCAGCCGGGTGCCGGCCGACGTCGCCGCCTTCGAGGCGCGCTACTGCTATCGGGGCGAGGCGATCCCAAGGCAGATGCGCGGCACCAAGGTCGAGATGGCGGCCTTTTTCGACGCCGCCGAGCGCCACGGCTGGCACCTCACCTACCCGATCGCGACCAGTGCCACGCCTTCCGGCAAGGTGACCCGCGCGGCATACGACACCTTCGCGGCCGAGATTTTTCGAGCGCTCGATGACGAAGCGCCGTTCGACGCCATACTGCTAGCGCTGCACGGCGCCATGGTGCTGGAGGACGAGGAGGACGGCGAGGGCCTGCTGCTGCAGCAGGTGCGCGACAAGGTCGGCGCCGCCCTGCCGATCGGCGTCAGTCTGGACCTGCACGCCAACGTCACCGACCGCATGGCGGCACTGGCCGACGTCATGATCTCCTACCGCACCTATCCGCATATCGACCAGTACGAGATCGCGGCCCAGGTCGCCGAGCTTATCCGCCGCACCATGGCCCGCGAGATCCGGCCGCGGGTCGTGGTGGCGCGCCGCGCCATGCTCGACGGTGCCGACCACGGCCGGACCACGGCGCCGGGGCCGATGACGGAGACCCTGGCGCTCGCCGACCGCTTGCTGGCCGAGCAACCGGGACTGCTCGCCGCCTCGATCAATGGCGGCTTTCCCTGGGCCGATATCCATGACGTCGGCCCGACCGCGGTCGTCGTCGCCGACGGTGAGGCACCGGCCGAGGCCGCCGCCGAGACGCTGATCGACGAGATCTGGCGCCAGCGCCACCTGTCGACCATCGAGACGGTGGAGGTCGCCACCGCCATCGAGGTGGTGCGCGAAGCGGCCGGCGACGACGGCCCGGTGGTTATCGCCGACTTCGCCGACAACCCCGGTGGTGGCGGCTATGGCGACGCCACCGGATTGCTCGGCGGGATGATCGAGGCCGGCCTCGAAGACGCCGCCTTCGCCACCATCTGCGACCCCGAGGCGGCGGCTGCCTGCCACGCGGCCGGTGTCGGCGCCAGCCTGTCGCTGGCGCTCGGCGGCAAGATCGAGGCCCGCTACGGAGCGCCGATCCAGCTGACGGGCACGGTCCAGGGCATCGCCGACGGTAGCTTCCAGATGGAAGGGCCGATGGCCAAGGGCACGGCGATCGATATGGGCCCGACGGCGGTGCTGCGGGTCGGTGGCATCGACATCGTCGTCAACAGCAACCGACACCAGGTGCTCGACCGCGGCTATTTTCGCCATGTCGGCATCGAGCCCGAGACCAAGGCGGTGCTGGCGGTCAAGTCGGCACATCACTTTCGCGCCGCCTTCGCGCCGATGGCCGCCCGTGTCGTGGTCGTCGACGAGGGCGGCGGCTTGACCTCGCGCAATTACAAGACCTTGCCTTATGAAAAGGCGCGGCGGCCGGTCTTTCCCTTGGATCTGGATTAGGCGCCTCGGAGTAGCCGCCCGCCGTCGTCGTCAGCCGCTCCGACTCTCCACCGCCAATTCCCGCCACCGCAGGCAGGCGACCTCATGGCCGTCTTCTACCGGCTCGGTTGGCGGCACCTGCTCGGCGCAGGCCGGCAGTGCATGCGGACAGCGGGTGCGAAAGGCGCAGCCTGATGGGATGGCGGCGGCGCTTGGCGGGTCTCCCTCTATCAGGCTCTCGTCGGCCATCTGGCCCGGCTGCAGCCGCGGCGCCGCCGACAACAGCGCCTTGGTGTAGGGATGCTTCGGCCCCCCGAAGAGCCGTGCCGTCTCCGCCCGTTCGACGATGCGGCCGAGATACATGATCATCACCCGGCTGCACATCCGCTCGACCACGGAAAGGTCGTGCGCGATGAAAATATAGGTGAGGCCGAGTCTTTCGCGGAGATCACGAATCAGCTTCAGGACCGTCGCCTGCACCGACATGTCCAGGCCGGAGGTCGGCTCGTCGAGAACGACGATGCGCGGAGACAGGCTGAGAATGCGGGCCAGCCCGACGCGACGCAGCTGACCGCCGGAAAGTTCATGCGGATAGCGCGGCTTGAAGCTGGCGTCGAGTCCGACGGCGGCGAGCACCCGGTCGATCTGGGCCGTTCTCTCCGCCTTGGAGGCGACACCGTTGATGACCAACCCTTCGGCCAAGCTGCGGCCGATGCTCCACCAGGGATCGAGCGCCGCGCCGGGGTCCTGGTGGACGTATTGGATGTCGCCGCGGGCGGCGCGCGCTTGACGGGGCGCAAGCCCGCTGACGAGGCGTCCGTCGAGCCGGATCTCGCCCGCCGCCTCTCTCTGGATGCCGAGGATGGTACGCCCCAAGGTCGATTTGCCGCAGCCCGACTCGCCGACCAGCCCGAGAATCTCCCCGGCCCTGAGCTCGAGGCTGACCCCGTCGACCGCCCGCACCGACGGCTCGGGCCGGCGCAGGAAAGGCCGTCGGCCACCGAACACGGTGACGATGTTTTCGAGCTCCAGGATGGCGCTGTCCTCAGTCACCGGACGCCGCCCCCACCGTCTCGTGATAGAGCACGCAGTCGACGGAACGCCCGTCGCCCAGCCAGACCCGCTCCGGTCGACGCTCGCGACAGATCGCCGTGGCCGAGGCGCAACGCGGATGGAAGCGGCAACCCGAAGGTGGTGCCAGGGGCGAGGGCACGGCACCCGGAATGCCGGCCAGATCCTCCGAGCGATCCGGGTGACAGCCGATCAGCGCCTGGGTGTAGGGATGGCGCGGTGTCTCCAGGATGTCCGCGGTGGCGCCCGTCTCGACCGACTGACCGGCATAGATCACGTTGACCTCGTCACAGAGCTGCGCGACGACACCGAAATCATGCGTGACGAACAGCATCGAAACGTCGAGCTCGTTGGAGAGGCGGCGCAATAGCTTCAGAATTTCAAGCTGGGTCGTGACATCGAGCGCCGTCGTCGGCTCGTCGGCGATCACCAGCCGCGGCCGGCAGGCGAGGGCCCCGGCGATCAGTAGGCGCTGACGCTGGCCGCCACTGAACTGGTGCGGATAACGCTCCAAGGCGCGATCGGGATCCGGCACCTGGACGATGCGCAGCAGCTCGATCAGTTGCTCGCGATGGCGTCGTCGGACCGCGCGATCATAGCGCGAAGACCCACCCTCGGCGCCGCGCGGCGCGTGCCAGCGCATGATCTCCAAAAGCTGGGTGCCGATGCGAAAGACGGGGTTGAGCGCCAGATAGGGGTCTTGCGGGATGAAGCTGATCTCCTTGCCACGGATCCGCCGGGTCATCTCGCGCGGGCCGAGCTCGAGCAGGTTCTCGCCATCGAACAGGATGCTGCCGTGCTCGACCACGGCGCCGCGCGGCAGCACGGCGAGGACGGCGCGGATCACCGTCGACTTGCCACAGCCCGACTCGCCGACGACGCCGACGATGCGACCGGGACCGATCGTCAGATCGACGTTGTCGAGCACCTGTGCCGGACCCTCGTCGCTGGCGATCGAGATCCGCAAACCGCGCACGTCGAGGATCGGCGCCTCGTGGTTGCCGGGTGTCGCGGTCATCTGGAGCGCCTCAGCCGCGGGTCGACGATGTCACGCAAGCCGTCACCCAGTAGGTTGAAGCCGAGCACGGCGAAGAAGATCGCCAGGCCCGGAAAGGTGGAGTACCACCAGGCTTCCGGCAGGTACTGGCGGCTCTCGGCGATCGACAGCCCCCAGTCGGGTTCGGGCGGCGTCGCGCCGACGCCGAGAAAGCCGAGCACGGCGGCGGTGAGGATGGTGAAGCCCATGCCGATGGTCGCGCGGACGATGATCGGCGAGGCCGTGTTCGGCAGGATGTGGGCGATCAGGATGCGGGCGCTACCGGCGCCAAGGCACTCGAGCGCGTCGACGAACAGCGAGGCCTTGAGGCGCCGCGTCTCGGCGTAGACGATGCGGGTGAAGAACGGCCAGTAGGTTAGCGTCAACGCCAACATGGCGCTCTCCAGGCTGGGCGACAACAGCTGCGCCAAGGACAGCGCCAGGATCAGCTGAGGCACCGCCAGAAAGACGTCCGTCACCCGCATGATCCCTTCCGACAGCCAGCCGCCGAAGTAGCCCGCGATCAGCCCGAGCGGCACGCCGATGCCCATCGCCAGCGCCACCACCATGCAGGCGATGACGAGCGCGTTCCGGGTCCCGAGGATCACCCGCGAGAAAACGTCGCGGCCGAGATTGTCGGTGCCGAAAGGAAGCTCCCAGCTCGGTGGCTTCAAGCGCTGCACGAGGTGCGCTTCGTAAGCGTCGAGAGGGTAAGGCGCGAGCTCGGTCGCGAACAGGGCCACGAAAACGGCAAAGAGAACGATGAAGAAGCCGATGACGGCCGGCACGTCCTTCGCGAACTTGCGGATCAGCAACATCAGAGTTGCTCTCCGACGCGCGGGTCGATCCAAGCGTGGACCACGTCGACGATAATATTGACGACGGCGTAGACGACGCCGATCAGCAGCGTCACCGCAAGGATCGCCTTGTAGTCGGAGTCCAGAATTGCTTCGACGGCGTAGCTGCCGATTCCCGGCCAATCGAAGATCGCCTCGACGACGACCGCGCCGCCGATCAAGGCGCCGAACAACAGACCGATCTGGGTTACCGCCGCGACCACCGAGTTGCGCAGGACGTAGACCGCGATCAGCACGAAGCGGGGATAGCCGACCGCGGTCTCGTAGATCACGAAGTCCGATTGCAGCGTCTCCAGCATGCCGGATCGGGTGAATCGGGTGATCGTCGCCATGGCGCCGAGAGCCAGGGTGATCGACGGCATGGTCAGGTGCCAGAGCGCATCGACGAAAATGTCGAGGCGGCCGGCCAAGAGGCTGTCGACCAGGAACAATCCGGTCAGCTCGGGCGGTGTGTCGGTCGCCACCCCCAAGCGGCCGCGCAGCGGCATCACGT
>JASLSL010000269.1 GCA_030743445.1 Alphaproteobacteria bacterium | reverse complement strand
TCGAAGGTGGCGGCGCCGACGCGGATGCGATCGCCGAGCTTGAGGCCAAGACGGGTCAACAGGTTTGCATCAACGACCGCGCCCCAGGCATCGTTCTGCTTGCCGAGCATCTCATGGAGTGGCAAGCGCGGTGCCGTTTCGATTTTGCCGACCAGCGGATAGGCGCCATCGACGGCCTTGAGCTCGACCAACGCGCGTTCGTCGCGGACGTCCAGCGGCCGGGCCATGGCGCGCATCTTGACGACCCCGGATACGGCCGCCGACTGCGCCTCCAGATAGGCCTGTTGTTCGTCCGTTGCCGGCCGGTGCAGGAGCCGGAGATCGACCTCGCCGCCGAGCAACCGGGCGCCGTCCGCCACGAGCCCGGCGACGATTGCCTGGCTCAGGCTGCCGACAACGGCGATGGCGCCGACACCAAGCGCAACGCAGGCGAGGAAAACCCGGAATCCCCGGAGCCTGTGGCGCAACTCGCGGCGCGCCAGCCGCCAGCCGAGACCGAGTTCATCCGTCATCGCGGCTTCCGTTCGTGTCGTCGATCCGACCGTCGGCCAGCTGCACGATGCGGGTGCACCGGGACGCCAGTTCCGGCGCATGGGTGACCAGTATCAAGGTCGTTCCGAAGCGTTGCTGGAGCGCGAATAGGAGCTCGATGATCGCGTCGCCGTTAGCTTGGTCGAGGCTGCCGGTAGGCTCGTCGGCGAGTAGGATTTTAGGCCCGGTGACGAAGGCGCGAGCCAGCGCGACGCGCTGCTGCTCGCCGCCGGAAAGTTGGCCAGGGTAATGGGTCAGGCGATGACCGAGGCCAACTGCCTCGAGCTGCTCTCGGGCCCGCGCGAAGACCGCGTCGCGGCCCGCGAATTCGAGCGGCAAGGCAACGTTTTCCAGCGCCGTCATGGTCGGCACCAGATGGAAGTTCTGGAACACGATCCCGACGTGATCGCGACGGAAGCGGGCCAGCGAGTCCTCGTCGAGGCCGGAGATTTCATGGCCCGCTGCCTTGATGCGCCCGGCGGTGACCGATTCCAGCCCGGAAATCACCATCAACAGCGACGTCTTGCCCGAGCCCGACGGCCCGACGACGCCGACGGTCTCACCGCTTGCGACGGTGAGGTCGATGCCGCGTAGGATGTGCACCGGGCCGGCGTCACTGGTCAGTTGCAGTTGCACGCCCTCAAGGGTAAGAACCGGGTCGGAGGAAGGCGTGGCTGTCATGATGGCTGTCCGTGAACTCGTGAAGGATTTCGGCCGTCCGGTCCTAAGGCGATATGGCGTCCGCGCCGTAATATTCAATTTGGCCGTTTGGACGACACTGCTTGTTGCCGGGCCGTCGGCGGCCTCGGAACCGATTCATATCCTTATGCTCGGCGACAGCCTGACCGCCGGTTACGGACTATTCAAGAGCGATGCGCTACCGGTCCGGCTGCAGGCGGCGCTCGAGCAAACGGTGCCGGGTCTCAGGGTGATCAACGGCGGCGTTTCCGGCGATACCACGGCCGGCGGCCGGGCGCGCCTCGCCTGGTCGTTGGCGGAACGGCCAAACGCCATGATTATCGCGCTGGGCGCCAATGACGGGCTCCGGGGGCTGGCGGCGGAACAGACGTTCGCCAATCTGGACGCCATGATCAGAGCCGCCAAGGACGCCGGCGTTCCGGTACTGCTGGCCGGGATGCGGGCGCCGCCGAACCTCGGCCCCGAATACGGGTCCGCCTTCGATGCCGTGTTTCCGCGGCTGGCCGCCGAACACGGCGTCGCCTTCTATCCGTTCCTGCTGGAAGGCGTCGTGGCGCGTCTGAAGTTCAATCAGGACGACGGCATCCACCCGAACGCCCGTGGCGTCGACATCATCGTCGGCAATTTGCTTCCGCTCGTTCGCGATTTGATCGCGCGGATCGGGCGCTAACGATCTGAGGCTCCGTGCCCGACTCTGGCGCTCTCAACAGAGATTGGGGGTGGCGATCACGATCCCGTCGCCGGCGCCGTCTCGGGGTCGGCCAGCACCATGCGGGCGGTCTCCAATACGCCCCGGACCTCGGCCCCGTCGAGAATGCCCAGCGCCATCATTTCGCGGTGGCATTCCGCCAGGTTGTATTGGGGGATAGAGGGATAGAGGTGATGCTCCACGTGATAATTCACGTTGTGGGGGAACATCCACCAGTGCAGCCAGAAGGGCGCGAAATTGGTGCGCGCCGCCGTCAAGGGCGAGGAGAAATCCCTGACCGCACCGTGCTCGCAAACCGCGCGGAAGCGCAGCAATGGCTGTAGTACGGTAACCAGCGGCAGCGCCCACAGGACCATGTACTCGATCCCATACCCCGCCCAAAAGGCGAGCGCCGGTGCGGCCACGTGAAAGCCGGCGACGAACCATCGGTCCTGGCGTGCGGCGTGCCGCAGTTCGGGTGATGTATCGTCGAGCGGACGGTTGGCCGCCTCGGCGTCGTCGTTGAGGGCAGGTGTGCCGAAGAAATAGGCGTAGGTCTTGTAAGCCGTGAAGCCGAACAGGTCCTTCCCCAGCTTCTTGAGCAGATAGGCCCGGCCCCTCGGATACCCGCCGTTCAAGGGGATGTCCGGGTCCTGGGCCTCGTAGAGATGATTGTGGTGCAGGCGGTGCACGACCCGGTAGGCGCACATGGAGATGCCGACCACACCGCCGGCCATCCTGCCGATCAGATCGTTGAGCGGTCGGGTGTTGAACAGACGATAGTGCGCCGCCTCGTGGGCCAGCACGATACAGGCCTGCTGGCGCCCGGCGATCAAGACCATCATCGGCACCACGACCCACGGCGTCCACCAATGGAGCCCTGCCGCAACGAACACCGCGAGAAGCCCAACGGTCTCGGCGACCGAGAGCCAGGACTTCAGCGGGTCCAGTCTGGTCAAACGCTTCACCACGTCGGGCGGCAATGCCTTGCGGTGTCGTTCGTCGTCGCGGAATTCCCGGCCTGTGTTCGCGCGCGCGTCCATGGCGCGAACCATAGCACCCCGGCCCACCATGGCCACCGTTATCCGAGAGTCCCCGGTCGAGCGCTTTTGGCGTTCCTCGCGGCCTCGACTCGCGCATTGTGGCGCGGGCGTCGGGCTGGTAGCGTTGTCGGGCGGGTGGAAAACGGCGGCGCGCAAAAAATCGAATATCGAATATCCGGAAAGGATGAGGGCATGAACGCCGCGTTCAAAGAAGTCATGGAAATCCGGGGCGAAGGACTGCCCGCGGACGGCGAGGTCGAGATCACTGGCGCCGATCCGGTGTTGTCCACGCGTTTCAAGATCGGTGAGGCCTGCGCTTCGGTGTTGGCGGGAATTGGCGTCGCGGTGTCCGATATCTGGGCGCTGAAGGCCGGCCGCCGCCAGAACGCGGCGATCGACGTGCGGTGCGCGGCGGCGACCCTACGCAGCACCCGCTACATGCAGAGGCCGGGAGCCGACGGCGCCTTCGAGCTCGTGGTGAACAAGAACCATGAGGCGATGATCAAGATCACACAGCCCTGGCCGACCAAGGACGGCCGCTGGTTCCTGCCGCATTTCGGCCTGCCGAATTTGCAGAAACGGGTGCTGGGGGTGCTCGGCTGCGAGGCCAATCCGGAGTCCGTCGGCAAGGCGGTCGCCGGGTGGGACGCGCTCGACCTCGAAGCGGCGATCGACGAGGCCCGCGGCTGCGGCGCCATGGTGCGAAGCAACAGGGAATGGCTGGACCATCCGCACGGCAAGGTCTTGGAAGCGAAGCCGATCGTCGAGATCATCAAGATCGCGGACAGCGATCCGGAACCGTTCCCCCCAGAACTATCCCCGGGCGGCGACCGGCCGTTGAGCGGTATTCGCGCGCTCGACCTGACGCGCATCCTCGCCGGACCTATCGCGGCGCGGACGCTGGCGGAAAACGGTGCGGATGTGCTGATGGTGGCGGCCGAACATCTGCCACAGATCAAAGAACACGTCATGGATACGAGCCATGGCAAGCGAAGCTGCTATCTCAACCTCAAGACCGCCGAGGAAGCGGCACGGCTCAAGGAACTCGTGCGTGGCGCCGACGTCTTTTCCCAGGGCTACCGTCCCGGCATGTTGAGCGACCTCGGCTTCGGTCCGGAGGATTTGGCGGAAATTCGCCCCGGCATCGTCTATCTCTCGATAAGCTGTTTCGGCGCCGACGGCCCGTTCAGCCATCGCGCCGGCTGGGAGCAGGTCGCCCAGACCGTGACCGGCATTTGCCAGGACGGCGGCCCTGACAGGCCCGGGCTGTTGCCGGGGGCGGCGTGCGACTACATCACGGGGTATCTCGGCGCCTATGGCGTTTTGCTGGCGCTGGCACGGCGCGCGCGCGAAGGGGGCAGCTATCACGTCCGGGTCTCGCTGTGCCAGTCGGGCATGTTCATCTACCGCCAGGGCAAGACCGAATTCGTCGAACCGGACATGGACCTGTCGGAAGCGGAACTCGACGCCCTGCGCATCGACTCGGAACCCGCGGACGGGCCGCTGCGGCATCTCGGCCCCGTCCTGCATCTGTCGGAAACCCAGCCGCATTGGTCGCGGCCGACTCCAATTTTGGGCGGGGACGCGCCGGAATGGCTCGGTGCGGCCCCGGCAGCAGGTGGGACGGCCGAGGCGGCCGAGGCGGCCGAGTGATTTAGTATCAAGGCGGACGCGGGGAGGGCGAAGTAACGGTGCGACGTCAATTCACGCTCGCTAGCAAAGTATGAGCAGACATTTGGAACGTTGTAGTCCGCTCTGCCTCAAACAACAGGCCAATTTCAGGTGACCACAACGGTCCGCTTCTGACCCGAAGCGGACATCCGCTAGACCGATATTTTTTTTAGGCCAACAGTTAAGCACGGCTTTAAATGTCTGCCGTGAAGAATGAGTTACTTAAAGTACTGGGGTTCCTCGCCTATCTTTTCGAGGAGTTCGTTAACCTCTTTTTTCATTTCGATCATTCTAAGCTCACGGTTAACCGTCAGCCTGTTAAATTGTTCAGCTTGCCTAAGCGTTTTTTCGAGGTTTCCCACCGCTTCCTTGCGCTCGGTGATGTCGCTATGCCAGATCATAACTGCGCTTTCGGCGCCGAACTTGATGGGACGCCATTCGGAAAGACACCACCACGTCGTCCCGTCGAGACGCTTCCGCCGTTCCTCGTTGTCGACTATTAAGCCGTTGCGTTCGAATGCAGCCCAATTTTCTTCCAGCTTCGCCGGGTCGTCGAAGCTCTCGCCAATAGTTTGTTCGGGGACTTCCCCACCCGGTTCGCCGCCCAGCATCTCGATATATCGGCGGTTCATATAAAGCCGCTCCTTCGAGTTCTGAGAGACAATGGAAACGCCGTATGGGCTGTGGTCCAGAATCTCCAGCAACCGTGCCTCGCTCTCTCGTAACACGTCTTCGGAACGCTTGCGCTCGGTAATGTCGGTCTGGGTAACGACGAAGCCACCGCCCGGTATCGAACGGCGCCGTATCTCGATAACGGTGCCATCGGAATGAACGTATTCAAGCGAATGCGGTCTGCCTTCACGTAAATTTTCCCACCGTTCTTCACTCAGTGATTCAGTATCGCCAGTTCCGCGATCACTGTTGCTCTTGGCAAAACTGGCGAGGTCTTTGAACGAAGCGCCTATGAACAGAACGTCTTCCGGAAACCGCATAAGTTCGCGCGCCTGTTCGTTGAATGCGGTGACGATCAGGTCGCTGTCATACATGATGACGCCCTGGTCCATGTTCGTGAGGACAGCTTCGACGACGGTCTCCTTCTCCCCCAATTCCGATTCCGCCTGCTCGCGACTCTTGATTTCATTGTCCAGCTGATCACGCGATGCGGTAACCGATTTCAGGCGCAGAATCATATCGTGGAAGGCCCTGGACAAATCGCCGATTTCGTCCTTGCCCTCGATATTCACCTGATGATCGAGGTTACCGGTTCCGACGAATTCCGTGTCGTCACGAAGAACGGACAATGCGTTCACGATCGACCTGCCCAAAAGGAACAGGATGATTGCAACGCCGATTATGATTCCGGCGGACAAAAGGATCGAGATTTTGAAAGCCTGGCTTTGGGTTTCGCGTATTTCGTTGCGGCAAAGTTCGCCGAGTTGTTGGGCCAAGGTCCGCATGGATTCCGTCTTGATGAAGATTTGCTTGGCCCATCGCGCTTGGCGGTTTTTCGCTGAAAGACCGGCGGCGCCACCGAGGGAAATATCTATGGCGGACAGCTTTACAAACACCTTGCCCAACCTGAGATGCGAGCGGGTCAGTTCATCCACGACTCGTTTCTGTTCCGCATTCCACGAAAGGTTCTTTCCCAATAAGATGGCGAGGGTGGTGTGAGCGGTGGCCCATTGCTGGCTGACGCGGTGTTGGCGCGCAGCACCGAGCGCCAAAAGACCGTCTCGTGATCGACCTCGCTCGGCCGCGTGGCGGTGACGCTCGGCGGCAGCGCCGGCGAGGTAGTGCTCAACGCGAACACGAAATCGCCGCGGTCCCAATCCTTGTCGCGCAGTTTGCCGTAGCGCGGCGTCTGCTTCGCGCGGGTCAGGTTGGTCACCCGGTCGGTGATATAGAGGCCGAGCTCGCTACCAGTGAGGAATCCGTCGCCGTTGAGGTCGGCCCGCTCCTCGCCCCTCAGCGCGCGCAGGAAAAGCTCCCTGAAGCTGCCGTCGTCCGAGACCGTCTGTCCGGCATCGCCCGAGGTCAGGAACTGGCGCACCGGCAGGGTCGTCGCGCGCGTGACGGCGGCGGGCGGCAGGGCGCGGGCGCCGTCGAACACGGTGCCGGCGAAGCACGCGTCGAACACGGCCAGCGAGTGCTTCGACTGCGCCAGGCGGACGAACTCGCCGATCCTTCTCAGCGACAACGCCTTGATGCGGAATGCCGCGCCGGCCTCGGGCCGCGGCGCGTCGGCGGGGACGATGAAGCCTTCGGCGTTCTCGGTATGGCCGTGCCCGGCGAACCAGATGAAGAGCCGCGCGTCCGGTTGTTCGCCCTTGAGGATGTAAAACTCCTCCAGCGCCGATTTGAGCTCGTCGGAATCGAGGTTGGTCTTCAGCGTGACGTCGAATCCGTGCTTGGTCAGTTCCGCCGCGACCAGCCGCGCGTCCTTGACCGCATTCGAGAGGCGCGGCCAACCGCCCTTGTAGTCGTCGATGCCGATGACCAGCGCATAGGAATGGCCGTAGAACTCGATTTCTTCGAGCACCGGCGCGCCCTTGGCCTCGCTCCGGTGAATCGGAACGGACAAGCCGCGACCCGCGGCGGTGGCGGCGCCGACCGCAGCCAAGCCGAACCCGGTCGCAAGAAGGCCCAGTGCCGCGGCTCGAAGGCAGCCGAGCGTCATTCCATTTCCCTCCTGGCCATCCCCCTCCCGGCCATCTCTCCTCGCCGAAGTCCCTCAGGTCGAATAGTTGGTAAAGGCGGTGGTCGTCGCCCGCGCGGTCCAGTCGGTCTTGACGTTGACCAGGGCCGGCGTGCCCTTGGCGACCTCGGCCGAGGCGCGCTCCAGCGCCGGGCGAATTTCGTCCGGCTCCTCGACGAACTCGCCGTACCCGCCCAAGGCCTCGGCCAACTTGTCGAACCGCGTGTAGCCCAGCTCGCGGCCCGGCTTTTCCTTGTTCGGGTCGGCGGTCCAGCCGCCGTTCAGGCTGATCACCACCAGCACCGGGATGCCGTGGCGCACCAGGGTGTCGAACTCCATCGCGTTGAGCCCGAACGAGCCGTCGCCGTGCAACACGACGACCTGATTATCCGGCTTGGCGACCTTGGCGCCCATGCCGAACGGCAGGCCGACGCCCATCGTGCCGAAGGCGCCCGAGTTCAGTCGGTGGCCCGGCGAATAGGTCGGGATCGCCTGACGGCCGAAATTGAGGATCTCCTGACCGTCGACGCAGAGGATGCCGTCGCGGTCGATGAAATCGCGAATTTCCTTGCAGAGCCGCAGCGGATGCACCGGCTTGTCCGGATTCGAGAGCACCTCCTCCGCCTCGGCGGCCTTCGACGAGTTGCGGCCGCGCAACCGCTCGCACCAGGTCTGGTAGCTCTCGGGCGTGACGCTGCCCTGGATCGCTTCGGTCAGTTGGATTAGCACCGTCTTGGCGTCGCCGACGACGCCGACGTCGAGCTTCCGCGGGCTCGAGGCGATCTCTACCGGATCGATGTCGATGCGGACGATCTTGGCGTCTTCGTTGAAGCGCGGCGGGGCGGCGTGGCCGATGATGTAGTTCATCCGCGTGCCGACCACCATGATCAGGTCGGCCTCGCGGAACGCGGTCGAGCGCGCCGTGAGGTAGCAATATTCGTGGTCCTCGGGGATAACGCCGCGGCTCTGCGGCGTCGTGTAGAACGGGATGCCCGCGGCCTCGACGAAGGCCTGAAGCTCGCCCGCCGCCTCCGACCACTGGATGCCCATGCCCGACACGATGACCGGTTGTTCGGCACCCTTCAGCATGTCGACGATCTGCTTCAACTGGTCCGGGTCGGCGCCGGGCCGGCTGCGCTTCGCCGGGTCCCAGGGCTCGGGCCAGTCGAGCGTGTTCTCGTCGACCTCCTGGTAGAGGATATCGCCCGGAAGGTCGAGGTAGACCGGGCCCGGCTTGCCGCTCATCGCCTCGCGGACCGCCCGGTTGATCAGCTCCGGGAGGCGCTTGGCGTTGTGCACCCTGTCGCACCACTTGGTGCACGGTTCGAACATCGGCAGTTGCTCGATTTCCTGGAAAACGCCGCGCCCCGTCGACGCGTCCGGGCTGGCGCCGCCGAGTGCGATCACCGGCGTGCAGTCGGCCCAGGCGTGGGCGACGCCGGTCACCAGGTTGGTCGTCGCCGGCCCCGAGGCCGCCATGCACACACCAGGGCGGTTGAGCAGTCGCGCATAGGCGAAGGCCGCCATGGCGCCGGCCTGCTCGTGGCGCACGTCGATGCCGCGCAGCCCTTCGGCCATGCTGTGGAGTTCCACATGCATCATTGGCCCGCCCATGATGTAGAAGAACGTGTCGACGCCCTGCTGCTTCAGCGACTTGGCGATAATCTCGGATCCGATCATGTCTGTCTCCCTGTGCTGGCGCGGGGTGTCCGCACCGTTTTTTAATGTTCGTTGTTTGTCGGCGTTAGATCGCGCCGTCTTCCTTCAGGTCGCGGACTTCCTCGGCCGATAGCTGGAGCCAGTCGGCGAGGACCGATTCGTTGTGCTCGCCGAGCAGCGGCGAGGGCGCCAACGGCACCTCGGAGTCGGACATCTTGACCGGCCAGGCCGGCAGCTTGACCTTGCCGCGGGTCGGGTGGTCCATGGTCTGGAAGATGCCGCGGCGCTCGAAGTCCGGGTTGTCGCGCAGCTCCTTGGTGTCGAACACCGCGCCCGCCGGCACCCCGGCGCCGCCGAGCTCCTCCATCGCCTCGTCCTTGGTCCGGACCTCGGTCCAGGGCAACAGCATGGTGTCTATCTCGGCCTTGCGCTTGGCCCGCTTCTTCGCGTTGTCGTAGCGCTCGTCATCGATCAGCTCGGGACGACCGATGACCTCCAAGAGTCGGTGCCACTGCTTGTTGTTGGAGCGGTTGACGTAGATGTAGACATAATCGTTGGACCCGCCCGGCTTGCACGGGTAGAGACCCATCGGCGCGTTGCCGCCCGATACGGTGCCGTCGCCGGCGCGCCCGGTGACCTTGCCGGTCTGCGCCTGGGTCGAGAAGGCGAGCCGGCAGTACTGCAGCATCGCGTCCTGCATCGCGATCTGGATGTGCTGGCCCTCGCCGGTCTCCTTGCGCTGGTAGAGGGCGCCGAGGATGCTGATCGCGAGCAGCATGCCGGTGCCGGTATCGCCGAGCGTGACCCCAGGCTTGATCGGCTTGCCGTCGCGCTCGCCGGTGATGCTCATGACGCCGCCCGTCGCCTGGCCGATCATGTCGAAGCTCAGGTAATTCTCATACGGGCTGCCCTGGGCGAAGCCCTTGACCTGGGCGTAGACGATGGCGGGGTTGATCTCCTTGACCACGTCGTAGCCGAGGCCGAGCCGCTCGATCACGCCGGGGCCGAAGTTCTCGATGAACACGTCGGCTTCCTTCACCATCCGCTTGACGATATCCAGTCCCCGCTCGCTCTTCAGGTTGCAGGTGACGCTCTTCTTGTTGGCGTTGAAGACAAGGAAATAGTACGCGTCGGTCTCGCCGTCCTCGGACGCCGCAAGCCGGCCCTGGTCGCCGCCCTTCG
Organism: Alphaproteobacteria bacterium; assembly: GCA_030743445.1. Classification (GTDB taxonomy): domain Bacteria; phylum Pseudomonadota; class Alphaproteobacteria; order UBA8366; family UBA8366; genus JASLSL01. The sequence continues at coordinate 5,236 of JASLSL010000269.1, read as the reverse complement.
GGTTTTCGACCTTGACCACCTCCGCGCCCAGCCAGGCCAGGGCCTCGGTGCAGGACGGGCCGGCCTCGAACTGGGTCAGATCGAGAATCCGTATCCCGTCGAGCGCCGCGCTGCCATTGTTCGCCATCGATCTTTCCTCCAAATCCTGTGGGCCGCCGCGAATCCGGACCCGGATCGGCACGTCCCACGGCCAAGGTTAGACAATCGTCTATTGGTTGGCACTACCCTTTCGGACTAAACAGTTGTTCCGCGGCCGGAAGCGCCAATTGCCGCCGAACCGCCAAATGGACGCCATGGTGCGACGCACACGCCTGTTGGGACGACCGAAAGCGATACTCGCCGCGTTGGCGGTCGTCGCCGCCTCGACGCTGAGCGCCGCGCACGGCGAGCCGGTCCGGGGTCGGCACGGCATGGTCTCGAGCCAGGAGGCGATCGCGACCCGGGTCGGGCTCGATATCCTGGAGGCCGGCGGCAACGCGGTCGACGCGGCGGTCGCGGTCGGGTTTGCCCTCGCCGTCACCCTGCCGCGCGCCGGCAATATCGGCGGCGGCGGGTTCATGTTGGTGCACCATGCCAAGTCCGGCGAGACCGTGGCGATCGACTACCGCGAGATGGCGCCTGCCGCCGCCCACCCTGACATGTTCCTCGACGCCAAAGGCGAGGTCGACAAGCAGCGCGCCCGCTACAGCCACAAGTCGGCCGGCGTCCCGGGCACGGTCGCCGGGCTGACCCTGGCGCTCAGGAAATACGGCACGATGAAGCTTGCGCAAGTGATGGCGCCGGCGATCGGACTGGCGCGCGATGGATTTGCGGTCGACGAGGGTTTCCGCGGCAGCTTCACCGAGCAGCGGGTCGGCGGCTTGAGGCGCTGGCCCGAGAGCCGCCGGGTGTTCTTCAAGCCCGACGGGTCGCTCTACGCCATCGGCGAGACCTTCAGGCAGCCCGACCTCGCCCGCTCGCTCACGGCGATCGCCAAGCGCGGGGCGGCGGCGTTCTACGAGGGTGAAATCGGGGCGCGGATCGCCGCCGAGATGAAGGCCTTTGGCGGGCTGATCACACGCGCCGACCTTCAGGCCTATCGCGCGATTATACGCAAGCCGGTGCGCGGGACCTATCGCGGCCACGAGATCGTCTCGATGCCGCCGCCGAGCTCGGGCGGGGTGCACCTGATTCAGATGCTCAACATCCTCGAGGGCTATGACCTCGGCGCCTGGGGTGCGGGCAGTGCGGTGACCATCTATCACATGGCGGAGGCGATGAAGCTCGCCTATGCCGACCGCAGCAAATACCTCGGCGATCCGGACTTCTGGCGCGTCCCGGCCAAGGGCCTGACCTCGAAGGCCTATGCGGCGGCGCTGCGGGCCCGGATCGACCCGGACCGCGCGCGGCCGGCGGACGAGATCGGCCCCGGCGGGCCGGTGGCCTACGAGAGCCGCGAGACGACCCACTATTCGGTTGCCGACCGCCACGGCAACGCGGTCAGCAACACCTATACGCTAAATTTTGCCTTTGGCAGCCGGATCGTCGCCCGGGGCACCGGCATCGTGCTCAACAACGAGATGGACGATTTCTCGGCCAAGCCCGGTGTGCCCAACGCGTTCGGCCTGATCGGCGGCGAGGCCAACGCGGTCGAGGCCGGCAAGCGGCCCTTGAGCTCGATGACCCCGACCCTCGTGTTCAAGGACGACCAACCGGTCCTCATTACCGGCAGCCCTGGCGGCAGCCGCATCATCACCACCGTGCTGCAAGTGATCTCGAACGTGATCGACCACGCGATGGATATCGCCCGGGCGACCGCGGCGCCGCGCATGCACCACCAGTGGCGGCCGGACCGGCTCCACCTCGAGCCCGGCATCGATGAAGATGTGATCGCCGAGCTGAAACGCAAGGGATTCCATGTGCGCGAGAGCCGCAAGATCGGCAGCACCCAGTCGATCCGCCGCCTGCCCGATGGCACCCTGGCCGGCGCCTCCGACCCGCGCCGCGTTGGCGCGCTGACGCTGGGATATTAGCCGCCTTACCCCGCGCCGAGCCGGCAGTCGTAGAGCATGGTCTTGGAGATGCGGTTGACCCGGCGCCGGTGCGGCGGCATGTCGGTGCTGTGGACCTCGGCGACGTCGAATCCGGCTTGCGTCAGGCGCTTGCCGTAGTCCCAGCCGCAAACGCGCACGTGATAGGGGTGGCCGAAGGCGGCGTGGCGCTCGGCGGGTGCGGTGATCGACGGGTCCTCGTAGGTCTCTTCGCGGTTGCGATCGATCGGCACCATGACGACGGCGCGGCCGGTGGGCCGCAACACCCGGGCTATCTCGGCCATCGCTTTCCGGTCGTCCTCGATGTGCTCCAAAACGTGGCTGCAGAGGATCAGGTCGAAGCTGCGGTCGGCAAAGTCGAGCCGGGTCAGGTCCATCGTCTGGGCCGTCCCGGTCTGGTACATGTCGATCGCCGCATAGCGCAAATTCGGCGCCCGCAGCAGGTTCCGGCGGATGCACGGCTCGGGCGCCACGTGCAGCACCCGGCGGCGGCGCGAGAGAATGCCGAGCTCGCCAGTGAGGTACAGCCACATGAAGCGATGGCGCTCGAGTGAGCCGCAGCCGGGGCAGCGCGCGTTGCGCCGGCCCCTGAGCCCGAACCGCATGAAGCGCAGGTACCAGCGCTCGCAGACCGCGCAGCGATAGCGCGCGCCGGGCGCCCCCGGCAGGTCGCGCAGGCGGGTGCGGAAGCGCTCGCCGTAGACCCGGGCGGCGGGTGCGGCCTCGCGCCTGATGTCGTGGATGTTGCGGTGCAGGTCGGTGAGCATGGCGCGCAACTATAGCCGCTTGGCGGCCAGGGTCAGCCCCGAAATTGCGTCTGCTCGCGGCCCTGCCTATGATCCGCGCCGTTATGACCGACACCGCGCTCGAAAAACGCATCGCCGATTTTGCCTGGTACCAGCGCATTCCGCTCGGCGACGGCTCACACACCCCGGGCGAGGACACCTACACCGAATCCAAGCTGCCGCTGCTGCGGCTGCCGGAGGATTTGACCGGCAAGTCGGTGCTCGATATCGGCTGCGGCGAGGGGTTCTTCTCGTTCGAGGCCGAGCGACGGGGGGCGGGCCGTATCCTCTCGATCGACAAGGCCGAAGGATCGGAAGAGAAGTTCGAGTTGTTGCGCCGGCACTTCGGCTCCAGGGCCGAGTTCCGCGGCCTTGCGGTCGACAAGCTCGACCCGGCCGAGCTCGGCGCCTTCGACGTGGTGATCTTCCTCTCGGTGCTGCAGCATCTCCCGGATCCGTTCGCCGCACTGGCGCGGATTGCTGGCCTCGCCGGCGGGCTCGCGGTGATGGAGGTCTGCATCGCCACGGCGGCCGAGCCGGTGGCGGGGTTCGACGACGAGCCGCTGATGGTGCGCCGGCTGCGCGGGTCGAAGCGCAGCCACGTGCTGCCGAATCTGGCGATGCTGCACGAGATGCTGGCGGCGGCCGGGTTCGACCGGGTCGAGATCCTGACGACCCACCGGTCGCGCGAGATCACCGGCTACGGCCATAGGTATTTCCAGGAGCGCGCGATCCTCCACGCGCACAAGGGCGCCTAGCCGGCCACGCCGGCGATCCGTTCCAGGACCACCCGCTCGCGCTCACCGCCCGGCTTCGAGATCATCAGGCTGCGGCAGAGCTGCAGGCTGGAGAGCGTCTTGACCTTGTCCCGGTCGATCGCGCGTCCCGATCCGGCCTCATAGCTCTCCAGGACCGCCTCCAGGATATCCTCGCCGCAGCGGAAGATTTCCGGGAACTCCCAATGCGGGTCGCCGATCCAGGCGAGGGTGAAATCCAAAACGCCCCTGAGCGCGCCGCTCGCCGGGTCGCAGATCAGGTTCTGGCCATGCAGGTCCTGGTGCAGCAGCACCGGATCGGCGCCCTCCGGCGCGAACCGGTCCCACTCTTCGAGCGCGGCATCCAGCAGGCCGCCGGCCCGCCCGCTCCGGTCGCGTCCGGCGAGCTCGACCCAGTTCTCGCGCAAGCTGGCGATGAACCGGTCGCCGTAATCCGACCCGAGCGACCCGAAGGTCGCGACCGGTTGGCCGTGAAGCTGGACCAGAAAGCGGGCGATGCCCTCGGTGAAAGCGGCCCTTTGGTCCGGGTCGAAGTCGGCGACCACGTCCTTCGAGGCGACCGTGCCCGGTATCTCCGGATAACACATGAACAGCGGGGTTTCGTTGAAATGCGCGATCTTCGGGATTTCAGCGTCGAGTTTTCCCGCCAGCCCCTCCAGCACCCGGCGCTCCGACCAGAAGCGCTCCGCGACCCAGGTGTTGTGCGGGAACCGCAGGATATGTCCGTTGCTGGTCCGGTAGACGTAGTTGGCGGTCGAGGCGGCGACCGACGCCACCTCGACCGCGGCGAAGCGTTCGTCGGCTTGGCGCAGCAGCCGCTCCGCCTCCGCCGGCGTTGCGCCGGTCTCGAGGTCCCTGGTCACGGATCGTTCGTCGATCGGGTTCTGGTCTTTCATTCGTCAGGTGGGGTTCGGGCCGGGGCATGGGACCCCCAGCGGCGGCGGCAGAGTCCATAGCACCTGATCGGCCGGAAGTCGATTGGAGCCGGCCTGACGCCGGTCTCGACGCCGCTGCCAAGGTGTGATGGATATCACAGTCCGGGCGCGTCATACTTGCGAAAACCCATACTTGGCTCCTGCCCCCTACCGGTCTACACCGAAGGCCGGTATGCGGCGTCGCCGCGATCCATTGGAGACGATTGAAGTACAAGGTTACCGCCATGTTCCGAGCAACCGACATCGAACACGATATCGACGCGATGCGCGCCGCCTTCGAGCGCGTCGACGGGCTGTTCGACAAGCGCGGCCAGCTCGGCGTGACCTCGCGTGCGGGCGCCGAGACGCCGCTGTTCGACGCGGTCGGATGGCTGCCCGAAGGGGCGAAGGAATCCGACTACAGCGTCATCAACGACGAATTCCAGGACACCGCGATCGTGGAGCTATTGGCCAAGCTGCCTTTTCCCTACGGCCGCACGCGGCTGATGAAGATGGCGCCGAAATCCTGTCTCTCGGTGCATGCCGATCCGACCGCCCGCTATCACTACGCGATCGTGACCAATCCGAGCTGCTACCTGATCGAGGTCGACGGCAGTTCCGGGACCTTCTATCACATACCGGCCGACGGACGGCTCTATCACATGGAGGCGTTTCGCACCCACACCGCGATCAACGCCAGCAACGAAGCGCGCATCCATCTCGTGATCTGC
>JASLSL010000268.1 GCA_030743445.1 Alphaproteobacteria bacterium | reverse complement strand
CGGCGCCCTCAGCCGCCTTCAGCACCCTATCCGGATCGCCCGTGGCGACGATATAGCGGCCTTGGTCCTCGCCGAACAGCCAGGCGTGGAGCGTCGTGCCCTTGGGCGGCTCGAACTCGGCGCCGATATCGCCGGCGAGCGCCATCTCCGCGATCGCGACCAGTAACCCGCCGTCCGAGACGTCGTGGCAGGCGGAGACGGCGCCTTGCGTGATTAGGCTCCGCACCAGCGCGCCGTTCTGGCGCTCGGCCTCGAGGTCGACCGGCGGGGGGGCGCCCTCCTCGCCGCGGTGGATCTCGCGCAGATAGAGCGAGGCACCGAGCCAGCCCACGGTCTCGCCGATCGAAATTATGGTCTCGCCTTCGACTTTGAGCGCCGGGCTCACCGCCTTGGCGACGTCGTCGATCACGCCGAGGCCGCCGATCACCGGGGTCGGCAGGATCGCCTCGCCCTCGGTCTCGTTGTAGAACGAGACGTTGCCCGAGACGACCGGGAAATCGAGCGCGATGGCGGCCGCCGCGATGCCTTTCACGCAGCCGACGAACTGGCCCATGATCTTGGGCCGCTGCGGATTGCCGAAGTTGAGGTTGTTGGTCAGCGCCAGCGGCGTGGCGCCGATGGCGGTCAAGTTGCGCCAAGCCTCGGCGACCGCCTGGCGGCCGCCGGCCTCTGGATCGGCGAGGCAATAGCGCGGTGTGCAGTCGGTCGACATCGCGAGCCCCTTGGCGCCGCCGTGGACGCGGACCAGCGCCGCGTCGCCGCCCGGGCGCTGTACCGTGTCGGTCATCACCATGTGGTCGTACTGCTCCCACACCCAGCGCTTGGAGCAGAGGTCGGGCGAGGCCATCAACCGAGCCAGCGCCGCCATCGGATCGTCGGGCGCCGGCACGTTCTCGGCCCGGATGTAGGTCCGCTCGGGCGCCGGCTCCCACGGCCGGTCGTAGAGCGGCGCCGACTCGACCAGCGGCGCCACCGGGATGTCGCCGACCACCTCGCCGTCCATCCTGATGACGAACCGCCCGGTATCGGTGATCTGGCCGACGATGGCGAAGTCGAGCTCCCATTTCTCGAAGATCCGGCGCGCCTCGTCCTCGCGGCCGGGTACCAGGGTCATCAGCATGCGTTCCTGGCTTTCCGACAGCATCAGCTCGTAGGCGGTCATGGCGTCCTCGCGCGCCGGCACCTCATCCAGGTCGAGCTCGATCCCCACGCCGCCCTTGTCGGCCATCTCGACCGACGAGCAGGTCAGGCCGGCCGCGCCCATGTCCTGGATCCCGACGATCGCGTCGGTCGCCATCAGCTCGAGGCAGGCCTCCAACAGCAGCTTCTCGGTGAACGGGTCGCCGACCTGGACGGTCGGGCGCTTCTCCTCGGCGTCCTCGGAGAACTCGGCCGACGCCATGGTGGCGCCGTGAATCCCGTCGCGTCCGGTCTTGGAGCCGACATAGACCACCGGGTTGCCAGGCTTGCCGGCCGCAGAAAGGAATATCTTGTCCGCGTCGGCGATGCCGACGGTCATCGCGTTGACCAGGATGTTGCCATTGTAGGCCGGGTGGAAATTGACCTCGCCGCCGACCGTCGGCACGCCGATGCAGTTGCCGTAGCTACCGATGCCGGCGACCACGCCGGCGACCAGGTGGCGGGTCTTGGGATGCCTCGGGTCGCCGAAGCGCAGCGCGTTCATGTTGGCGATCGGCCTGGCGCCCATGGTGAAGACGTCGCGCAGGATACCGCCGACACCCGTCGCCGCTCCCTGAAAGGGCTCGATGAAGCTCGGGTGGTTGTGGCTTTCGATCTTGAAGATCGCGGCCTGGCCGTCGCCGATATCGACCACGCCGGCGTTCTCGCCCGGGCCCTGGATGACCCGCGGTCCGGTGGTCGGCAGGGTCGCGAGCCACTTGCGCGAGGACTTGTAGGAACAGTGCTCCGACCACATCACCGAGAAGATGCCGAGCTCGGTCATGCTCGGCTCGCGCCCCATGATGTCGAGCACGGTTTGGTATTCCTCGGCTGTGAAGCCGTGCTCGGCGACGATGTCGGGGGTGATGGATGTGGCCTCGGCGCTCACGTCAGCGCCTCCACCATGCCGCGGAACATCGCCTTGCCGTCGGACCCGCCGTGCAGCTCGTCGGCGGCGCGCTCGGGATGCGGCATCATGCCGAGCACCGACTTGGTCTCGTTGAAGATGCCGGCGATGTTGCGGATCGAGCCGTTCGGGTTGCCGTCCTCCGAGACCTTGCCCGCCGGCGTGGTGTAGCGGAAGGCGATCCGGCCCTCGGCTTCGAGCGCATCGAGGGTCGCCTCGTCGGCGAAGTAGTTGCCCTCGTTGTGGGCGATCGGGATCTCGACGACCTGACCTTCCTCGTAGCCGCTGGTGAAGAGCGACTGGCTGGTCTCGACCCGGACATGGACCGGCTTGCAGACGAACTTCAGGGTCGCGTTGCGCATCAGGACGCCCGGCAGCAGCCCGCACTCGGTCAGCACCTGGAAGCCGTTGCAGATGCCGAGCACCGGGACGCCCTTGCCTGCCGCATCGACGACCTCGCGCATGATCGGCGAGTGCGCCGCCATCGCGCCGCCACGCAGGTAGTCGCCATAGGAGAACCCGCCCGGGACGACGATCAGGTCGACGTGGGGAAGGTCGTGGGTGCCGTGCCACACCATCTCGACCGGATTGCCCGAGGCCGCCTCCAGCGCGACCTTGGCGTCGCGGTCGCAGTTCGAGCCGGGGAAGACGATGACGGCGGCTTTCACGACCTACCTCTGCTGGTCAAAATTCGGGGACACGATGGTGATGAATATTGCAGATCGGCAATATTTCGCCCGTATCGTGTCCCCGAAATTTGATGCAGTGTCATCCTTCGAGGTCGATTTGGTAGTTCTCGATCACGGTGTTGGCGAGGAGCTTCCGGCACATCTCGTCGGCCTGGGCCTGGGCCTTCGCCGGGTCGCTCTCGGCGATGTCGAGTTCGATGAACTTGCCCTGGCGGACCTCCTCGACGCCCACGAAGCCGAGTGCGGCGAGCGCGTTGCCGATCGCCTTGCCCTGGGGGTCGAGGACCCCGTTCTTCAGCGTCACGTGGACTTTGATCTTCATGAAAGCCCCTTCTCGGCGCTATTGAACCGTCTCCGGGCCCTGCAGGTCGGCGGGGCCGCCCTCCGGCAATATGCCGAGCCGGCGCGCGACCTCCTGATAGGCTTCCTCGACCCGGCCCAGATCCTGGCGGAAGCGGTCCTTGTCGAGCTTCTCGTTCGAGTCGACGTCCCACAGCCGGCACGAATCCGGGCTGATCTCGTCGGCCAGCACGATCCGCATCTCGCCGCTCTCCTCGTAGAGCCGACCGAACTCGACCTGGAAGTCGATGAGCTTGAGCGCCACGCCCTGCAGCAGACCCGAGAGGAAATCGTTGATCCTGAGC
>JASLSL010000267.1 GCA_030743445.1 Alphaproteobacteria bacterium | reverse complement strand
ACTGCCACGGGATCCTCGTCCCCGGCGGTTTCGGCGAGCGCGGCTCGGAGGGGCAAATTCACGCCGCCCACTTCGCCCGGCGCCGCAACGTGCCGTATTTCGGCATCTGCTTCGGCATGCAGATGGCGGTCGTCGAGGCGGCGCGCAATCTCGCCGGCATCCCCGAGGCCAACTCGACCGAGTTCGGCCAGAGCAAGGAACCGGTGGTCGGCCTGTTGACCGAGTGGATGCGCGAGGGCGCCCGCGAAACCCGCGGCGAGGGCGACAATCTCGGCGGCACCATGCGGCTCGGCGCCTATCCCTGCATCCTCGAGACCGGCAGCAAGATCGCCGACATCTACAACGGCGAGCGCGAGATCCACGAACGCCATCGCCACCGTTTCGAGGTCAACATCAATTACCGCGAGCAGTTGGAGGCGGCGGGCATGCGGTTTTCCGGCATGTCGCCGGACGGCCGGTTGCCGGAGATCGTCGAGTTGCGCGACCATCCGTGGTTCCTCGGCGTGCAATTCCACCCGGAACTGCGCTCGAGACCGTTCGAGCCGCATCCGATCTTCACCAGCTTCATCAAGGCGGCTGTCGAGCAGTCGCGTCTCGTCTAGGTCATGACCGCGCCGCGCCATGTCGAGATCGGCGACCTGGTCGTCGGCAACGACCTGCCGTTGACCCTGATCGCCGGCCCGTGCGCGATGGAAAGCCGCGACCACGCGATGGAGATGAGCCAGGCGCTGGTCGAACTGACCGACGATCTCGGTGTCGGGCTGATCTACAAGACCTCGTTCGACAAGGCCAACCGCACCTCGGGCGACAGCCCGCGCGGCGTCGGCCTGGCGGCGGCGATGCCGGTGTTCGCCGAGATCAGAGAGACCCGCGGTTGCCCGGTCCTGACCGATGTCCATGACGCGACCCAGTGCGACGCGGTCGCCGAGGTCGTCGACGTGCTGCAGATCCCTGCCTTCCTGTGCCGCCAGACCGACCTGTTGATCGCCGCTGGCAAGACCGGGCGGGCGATCAATGTGAAAAAGGGTCAGTTCTTGGCGCCATGGGATATGGCCAACGTCGCGGCCAAGATCGAATCGGTCGGCAATTCCAACGTCCTGCTCTGCGAGCGCGGCGCCAGCTTCGGGTACAACACATTGGTCAGCGACATGCGGTCGCTGCCGGTGCTTGCCGAGACCGGCTGCCCAGTGGTGTTCGATGCGACCCATTCGGTCCAGCAGCCGGGCGGTCAGGGGAAATCGTCGGGCGGTGAGCGAGCGTACGTGCCGGTGTTGGCGCGGGCCGCCGTGGCGGTCGGCGTGGCGGCGGTCTTCTTGGAGACTCACCAGGATCCGGATAGCGCACCGAGTGATGGTCCGAATATGTGGCCGTTAAAAGACTTAAGAGTACTTCTTGAGACCTTGCTCGAATTGGATCGGGTGACTAAAAAGCAGTCTGTCACGACTTAAGCGTTTCTACTAGTAGACACAAACTACAAGGCGAAATCATGACCGCCATCATCGACATCCACGGGCGCGAGATTCTCGACAGCCGCGGCAACCCGACGGTCGAGGTCGACGTCGTGTTGGAGAGCGGCGCCTTCGGACGCGCCGCCGTGCCGTCCGGCGCCTCGACCGGCGCCAACGAGATGCTCGAGATGCGCGATGGCGGCGAGCGTTACGGCGGCAAGGGGGTGGGGCAGGCCGTCGCGGCGGTCGACGGCGAGATCTTCGACCTCCTGTCCGGCATGGATGCGGACGACCAGGTGCGGATCGACGGCATGATGGTCCAGCTCGACGGCACCGAGAACAAGGCGCGGCTCGGCGCCAACGCGATCCTCGGCGTGTCGCTCGCGGTCGCCAAGGCGGCGGCCGAGGATGCCGGCCTGCCGCTCTACCGCTATGTCGGCGGCGCGCATGCCCGGATTCTACCGGTGCCGATGATGAATATCGTCAATGGCGGCGCCCACGCGGACAATCCGATCGACATCCAGGAATTCATGATCATGCCGGTCGCCGCAGGCAGCATCGCCGAGGCCGTGCGCATCGGCGCTGAGGTATTCCACACTTTGCGGGCGGCGCTACAGGCGGCGGGGCACAGCACCAATGTCGGCGACGAGGGCGGCTTCGCGCCCAACCTCGCGTCCGCCGACGAGGCACTGGGTTTCATCGTCAAGGCGATCGAAACCGCGGGCTACAAGCCGGGCGCCGACGTCGCTCTGGCGCTCGATGCCGCGTCGAGCGAGTTTTACCAGGACGGCAAGTACGAGCTTGCGGGCGAGGGCAAGTCGCTCGACCCGGGCGCCATGGTGAAGTACCTCGCGGATCTCGTCGGCCGCTATCCGATCGTCTCGATCGAGGACGGCATGGCCGAGGACGATTGGGAGGGTTGGACGGCGCTGACATCCGAGCTCGGCGGCAAGGTCCAGGTCGTCGGCGACGACGTCTTCGTTACCAACCCGAATTTCCTGGCGCGCGGCATTCGCGAGGGTGTCGCCAACGCGATTCTGGTCAAGGTCAACCAGATCGGCACCCTCTCGGAAACCCTCGAGACGATGGAGATGGCGCGTGGTGCCGCCTACGGCGCGGTGATGTCGCACCGCTCGGGCGAAACCGAGGATGCGACCATCGCCGACCTCGCGGTGGCGACGAACTGCGGCCAGATCAAGACCGGCTCGCTGTCGCGCTCGGACCGGACGGCGAAGTACAATCAGCTGATCCGGATCGAGGAAGAACTCGGCGACAGCGCCACTTACGCCGGCACTTCGATCCTGCGCGGCTGACCCGTGAAAACATCGATTTAGTCAAATTCCGCGAACCGGGCGGACAATCGGGCGATTCGGCAAATTTTGCCGTTTTACCATATATAGTGGTGGGTGAGTTGAGGGACTCAACATCTGCTCATTTTTACCGGCAATAATTGCCGCTAAGTATCGGAAATTATTACCTATTGACGGCGAATCACGGTCCGTGATTCACTTCCCGCATGGTGCTGCTCGATGAAACGCGCAAACGCGCCAAACAGATCGTCATCCCGGTCCTCGGTGCCGCGGTGGTGGGCTATTTCGTCTACCACACGGTGCAAGGCGACCGAGGACTCAGCGCCTATCTGTCGTTGAACCAGGAAGCCAACCGGGCGCGTATGGTTCTCGCTGCCGCCCAGGGCGAGCGCGCGACCCTCGAACGACGCTCTCGGTTGCTGCGCCCCGACAGCCTCGACCTCGACATGCTCGAGGAGCGGGCGCGCACTATGCTGAACTTGGTTCACGTCGACGACCTGGTGGTCTTCGACGGCACCGCCCGCTGACGCGCCGGCTCCGAAGCCCAGAACTTCATCCGTAGTAGAATGCCGAATCCGGTGCGCGCATTGACGCGTCGGTCGGTCGCGTCAATCCGGAAACGGACTGGAAGTTTCGTATTGTCGTGTGAGCGAGAACGGATATTGCCGGCAATAATAACCGATAATAAGTTAATATTGACTTTTACGTGTATTAACAACAAGTTAAGCATCCCCTTGCGAAAACTCTCGAATGCGTTTACCTGTGTCTATTCCGGCTGATCGGACCCACGGGTCGGACCCACGGGTTGCGCATCGCCGAGGGGAGCTAACATGGCCACCAAGGCTAAGAAGCGACGGGCCAAGCCCGCCGCGAAAGCGTCCGGCGAAGATCTACTCAAATACTATCGCGACATGTTGCTGATCCGCCGCTTCGAGGAGAAGGCGGGCCAGCTCTATGGCATGGGATTGATCGGCGGTTTCTGCCATCTCTACATCGGGCAGGAAGCGGTCGTCGTCGGTATGCAGGCGGCGATCGAGGACGGCGACGCGGTGCTGACCAGCTACCGCGACCACGGCCACATGCTGGCCTGCGCCATGGACCCGCGCGGCGTCATGGCCGAGCTGACCGGGCGCGCCGGCGGCTACTCCAAGGGCAAGGGCGGTTCTATGCACATGTTCAGCCGCGAGGCCAACTTCTACGGCGGGCACGGTATCGTCGCGGCCCAGGTGCCGATCGGCACCGGCATCGCCTTCGCGCAAAAGTATGCCGGTGGCGATCGGGTATGCCTGACCTATTTCGGCGACGGTGCAATCAATCAGGGCCAGGTTTACGAATCCTTCAACATGGCGTCGCTCTGGGACCTGCCCGTGGTCTACGTCATCGAGAACAACAAATACGCCATGGGCACCAGCATCGAGCGCGCCTCGGCCAATCCGGACCTGCATCTGCGCGGCAAGGCCTACAACATTACGAGCGCCGAGGTCGACGGCATGGACGTTGCCGCGGTCAACGCGGCGGGGACGAAGGCGGTCGCGCACTGCCGCGCCGGCAAAGGCCCCTACATTCTGGAGATGATGACCTATCGCTATCGCGGCCACTCGATGTCGGACCCGGCCAAGTACCGCACCCGCGAGGAGGTAACCAAGGTGCGCGAGGAACGCGACCCGATCGACCGCCTGAAAGGCGTGCTGCTCGACGGCGGGCTCGCGGACGAGGACGCGCTGAAGGAGATCGACCGCGAGGTCAAGGATATCGTCTCCGATGCCGCCGAGTTCGCCCAGACCAGCCCCGAGCCCGATCCCTCGGAGCTCTTTACCGACATCCTGGCGGACGCCTAGGGCCGGCGGGGCGGGGTCATGACGATACAAATCCTGATGCCGGCGCTGTCGCCGACGATGACCGAAGGCAAGTTGGCGCGCTGGCTCAAGGCGGAGGGCGACGCGGTCGCCTCGGGCGACATCATCGCGGAAATCGAGACCGACAAGGCGACGATGGAGGTCGAGGCGGTGGACGACGGCACGCTCGGCCGGATCCTGGTCGCCGAGGGCACCGAGGGCGTCGCGGTCAACACCCCGATCGCGACGATCCTGGAGGAAGGCGAGGAGTCAGGCGCGCTCGACGCGGCGCCCGCCGCCCCGGAGACGGCACCCGAACCGGCCGCGCCGGAACCTGCGCCGGAGCCCGCGCCCACGGCGGCGCCCACGGCGGCCCCCGAGGCTGTGTCCGTTGCCGCCGAGCCCGACTGGACCGGCGCGAGCATCACCCAGACCGTCCGCGACGCGCTGCGCGACGCAATGGCCGAGGAAATGCGGCGTGACGAAAACGTATTTCTGATGGGCGAGGAAGTCGCCCAGTACCAAGGCGCCTACAAGGTCAGCCAAGGCTTGCTGGAGGAGTTCGGCGAGCGCCGGGTGATCGACACGCCGATCACCGAGCATGGCTTCGCCGGTCTCGGCGTCGGCGCGGCGTTCATGGGGCTCAAGCCGATCATCGAGTTCATGACCTTCAACTTCGCGATGCAGGCGATGGATCACATCATCAACTCGGCGGCCAAGACGCGCTACATGTCGGGCGGCCAGATGGGCCCCTCGATCACCTTCCGCGGCCCCAACGGGGCGGCGAGCCGGGTCGGCGCCCAGCACTCCCAGTGCTACGCCAGCTGGTACGGTCACGTCCCAGGCCTCAAGGTCATCGCGCCGTGGTCGGCAGCGGATGCCAAGGGCCTGCTGAAATCGGCGATTCGTGATCCCGACCCGGTGATCTTCCTGGAGAACGAGATGCTCTACGGCGAAAGTTTCGAGGTCCCGGACGACGACGATTGGACGGTGCCGATCGGCGCCGCCAAGATCGTCCGCCCCGGGAACGACGTCACCATTCTGGCTTTCGCGATCATGGTCGGGCGCGCGCTCGAGGCGGCGGAAGCGCTGGCCGCCGACGGCGTCGACGCCGAGGTCATCGACCTCCGCACGATCCGGCCCTTGGACGTCGCAATGATCACGGAATCGATCAAGAAGACCAACCGCGCGGTGTCGTGCGAGGAGGGCTGGCCGTTCGCCGGGATCGGTTCGGAAATCGCGGCATTGGTCATGCAGCACGCCTTCGACTGGCTCGACGCGCCGGTCGCCCGGGTCGCCGGGGCCGACGTGCCGCTGCCCTACGCCGCCAATTTGGAACGCATGGCGCTGCCGCAGGCGGCTGATATCGCCGCCGCCGCCAAGGCCGTGTGCTACGCCGGATAGAAGGGGAGGGAGAGAACGCCATGCCGATCAAGGTCCTGATGCCCGCGCTCTCGCCGACCATGACCGAGGGCACGTTGGCGAAATGGCACGTCAAGGAAGGCGACACGGTCGTCTCGGGCGACATCATCGCCGAGATCGAGACCGACAAGGCGACGATGGAGGTCGAGTCCGTCGAGGAGGGCACCGTCGGCAAGCTGATGATCGCCGAGGGAACCGACGGCGTTCCGGTCAACGACGTGATCGCGCTGCTGTTGGAGGAAGGCGAGGACAGCGCCGCCCTCGACGCCCTCGATGTTGCCGCACCCGCAGCGGCCCCGGCGGCGCCCGAACCCGCGCCGACGCCCGCCGCGTCGCCCCCGGCGCCCGCGGCGACACAATCTACCCCGCCGCCGGCCCCGGCAACCTCGGCTGCACCCGCACCGAGTGCCCAAAAGGGCAACGGCCCAAAAGGCAACGGCGAGGACCGGGTGTTCGCGAGCCCCTTGGCGCGGCGGATGGCGGCCCAGGCCGGGATCGATGTGGCGGGGATCGCCGGCTCCGGCCCGCATGGGCGGATCGTCAAGCGCGACGTGGAAGCGGCGATCTCCGGCGGCGCGCCGGTCGCGGCCCCTGGGGCGGCCCCCGCCGCAGCCGCTGCGCCGGTACCGGCGGCGATGCCCACGGTGGTCGAGGCCTCGGGCTTCGAGCCGCCCTACGAGCTCGAGCCCGCGAGCACGATGCGCAAGACCATCGCCCGGCGGCTGAGCGAATCGAAGCAGACCGTGCCGCACTTCTATCTTTCGGTCGAGTGCGAGATCGACGCCCTTCTGGAGATGCGCAAGTCCTTGAACGACAAGGCGAACGACGCCTACAAGATTTCGGTTAACGACATGGTGATGAAGGCGGCGGCGCTGGGGCTGAGGAAGGTGCCGGCGGCCAACGCGTCGTGGACCGGCGACGCGATCAAGTTCTACCAGCGGTCCGACATCTCGGTCGCCGTCGCGATCGAGGGCGGGCTGATCACGCCGGTCGTGCGCGGCGCCGACAACAAGGGGCTGGAGACGATCTCGAACGAGATGAAGGACCTCGCCGGCCGCGCCCGAGAGGGCAAACTGATGCCCGAGGAGTACGAAGGCGGCACCTTCAGCATCTCGAACCTCGGCATGTACGGGATCAGCGAATTCGCCGCCGTCATCAACCCGCCGCAGGGCTGTATCCTGGCGATCGGCGCGGGCGCAGCGCGGCCGGTGGTGAAGGATGGCGCGCTCGCGGTCGCGACCGTGATGACCTGCACCCTCTCGGTCGACCACCGGGCCGTCGACGGCGCCGTCGGTGCGGAATTCCTCGCCGCCTTCAAGGGGCTGATCGAGGATCCACTGACCATGCTGCTGTAGGACGCATCCCTTGGAAAAGGTCAACCTGGCCGACAAGTTCTCCCGGATCTTTGAGCACTGGAGCCCGAAGATCGTGGCCGAGCTCGACGACTACGAGGTCAAGCTGGCCAAGGTCGAAGGCGAATTCGTCTGGCACGAGCACAGGGACGTCGACGAGTTGTTTCTGATTATCGACGGCGAACTCGTCATCGAAATGCGCGACGGCGCGGTGACGCTCGGCCGCGGCGAAATGTACGTCGTCCCGAAGGGCGTCGAGCACAAACCGAGTGCCGCGGCGGAATGCAAAATTTTACTGCTCGAGCGCAAGGGAACGGTGAATACCGGAACCGCTGAAAGCGACCTGACGGTCGCCGAGCCGGAACGTATTTAGGGGCGCGGGAGAGAGCACATGGCTGAGGTGAAATTCGACGTGATCGTCGTCGGTGGCGGGCCCGGCGGCTATGTCGCGGCGATCCGCGCGGCCCAGCTCGGCATGAAAGCCGCCGTCGTCGAGGCCGAGCACTTGGGCGGCATCTGCCTCAACTGGGGCTGCATCCCGACCAAGGCGCTGCTGCGCTCGGCCGAGATCTACCACAACATCCAGCACGCCGAGGCCTATGGCTTGTCGGTCAAGGAAGCGAGCTTCGACCTGGCGAAGGTGGTCGAGCGCTCGCGCCAGGTCGCCGGCCAACTCAGCCAGGGCGTCGGGTATCTCTTGAAGAAGAACAAGGTCGAGGTCCTCGACGGTCGCGGTCGGCTCGCCGGCGGCAAGGCGGGGGCGCGCAAGGTCGCGGTCGAGAAGGACGGCAAGCCGGTCGCCGAATTGACTGCGCCGCACGTGATTCTCGCGACCGGCGCCAGGGCCCGCACGCTGCCGGGGTTGGAGCCCGACGGCAAGCAGATATGGACCTACAAGGAAGCGATGGTTCCAGACAGCATGCCGAAGTCGCTACTGGTCGTCGGGTCGGGTGCCATCGGTATAGAATTCGCAAGCTTTTACAGGAACTTGGGCGCCGACGTTACGGTCGTGGAGGTGCTCGACCGGATTCTTCCAGTGGAAGATGAAGAAATCTCTGCACATGCCCATAAAGCCTTCGAAAAACAAGGTATGAATATCATTACTGGCGCACAGGTCAAATCCTTGAAGAAATCCAAGACGGCCGTCACCGCGACCATCGAATCCACCGACGAAACGGGTGGAAAATCCAACGATATCAAAGTCGAACGGGTAATTCTCGCGGTCGGAATCGTCGGCAATGTCGAGGATATCGGCCTCGAGGGCACCGGGATCCAGGTCGACAAGGCCCATGTGGTGGTCGACGAGTGGCTTGAAACCGGGGAATCCGGGGTCTACGCGATCGGCGACCTGGTCGGGCCGCCCTGGCTCGCCCACAAGGCGAGCCACGAGGGGGTAATCTGCGTCGAGAAGATCAAGGGCGAGCCGGGCGTGCATCCGCTCGCCACCGGCAACGTGCCGGGCTGTACTTACTGCATGCCCCAGGTCGCGTCGGTCGGCCTGACCGAGGCGGCGGCGAAGGAGGGCGGGCACAAGGTCAAGGTCGGTCGCTTCCCGTTCATGGGCAATGGCAAGGCGATCGCCTTGGGCGAGCCCGAGGGAATGATCAAGACGGTGTTCGACGCCGAGACCGGGGAGCTCCTCGGCGCCCACATGGTAGGGGCGGAAGTTACTGAACTCATTCATGGATTCGGGATTGCCCGGACCCTGGAGACGACCGAGGCCGAGCTCATGCACGCGATCTTCCCGCATCCGACCCTGTCGGAGATGATGCACGAATCGGTACTTGACGCCTACGGCCGGGCGATCCACTTTTAAGGTATGGCAATCCCCTGGATTAACCTCCGGGGGAAACTCGGGGAAAGGCCAGTTTGATGAGCACCGCCAAGGTCTCGAATCTGCGCCATCCGGAGAAGCGCAACAAGCCGGACAACCCGCCCCGGCGCAAGCCCGAGTGGATTCGGGTCAAGGCGCCGACATCGAAAGAATATTTCAAGACCCTATCGATAGTAAGGGAAAATTCGCTACATACTGTGTGCGAGGAAGCCGGCTGTCCCAATATCGGGGAGTGCTGGACCAAGCGCCATGCCACCTTCATGGTCATGGGAGAGCTCTGTACGCGCGCTTGTGCGTTCTGCAACGTCGCAACCGGCCTCCCGAAGCCCCTCGATGGGGGTGAGGCGGCCCGAGTCGGCGATGCCACGGCGGCCCTCGGGCTGAAGCACGTGGTGGTCACGTCGGTCGACCGGGACGACCTCGAGGATGGGGGGGCGGGGCACTTCGCCTCGGTCGTCGCCGCGATAAGGGAGCGGTCGCCCGGTACAACCATAGAGGTGTTGACCCCCGACTTCATGCGCAAGCCCGGCGCGATCGAGGCCGTGGTCGAGGCAGGGCCCGATGTGTTCAACCACAACGTCGAGACCGCCGCCCGACTCTACCCCACGATCCGACCCGGATCCCGGTACTTCACCAGTCTCGAGTTACTGCACCGCGTCAAGACCCTCGATGGGGCGATGTTCACCAAGTCGGGGATGATGGTCGGTCTCGGCGAGACCAAGGAGGAGGTCGCCCAGGTGATGGACGACCTGCGCGCGGCCGATGTCGACTTCATCACCATCGGGCAGTACCTGCAACCGACGCCGAAGCATGCCGCGGTCGAAAGGTTCGTCACGCCGGAGGAATTTAAGAGCTATATAGTAATTGCGCGAGGCAAGGGATTCCTTATGGTGTCGTCGTCACCTTTGACCCGATCGTCCTATCACGCCGGAGACGACTTCGCTCGCCTCAAGGCGACTCGTGACGCCTTATCGAGCGCCAAATGACCGGTTCCGCCGGCTGATCTCGAGCCGGGGCGGTGCCGACCCACGCCGAAAAACGTCCGCTGCCCTATCGGCCGGACCAGCTCTACGATCTCGTTGCGGATGTCGAACGATATCCCGAATTCCTTCCATGGTGCATTGCAGCAAGAGTGCGATCGCGCACGGAGTCGGAATTGGTGGGCGACCTGGTCATCGGGTTCAAGGGACTACGCGAGCGGTTCACCAGCCGGGTGACATTGGCCGCCGACAAGCGTCGGATCGACGTCGCATACGAGAATGGGCCGTTCAGGTACCTGAACAATCACTGGTTGTTCGAGGACGGTCCTGGCGGATCCTGCGTCATCGATTTCTATATCGATTTCGAATTCCGGTCCCGGCTGCTCCAAACGCTCATGGGGGCGCTTTTCGAGCGGGCGGTGAGGCGAATGGTCGGGGCCTTCGAGACCCGCGCCGGGGAATTATTCGATAAATGCGATCCCGGGTAACATTGTTTATTTTGTATCCGGCGGGAGTAAAATGATTTGAAGATGCAACGAATAAAAACTTCAATTGAAGTTGGAAATATTGCACGGCGGCAACTAAATTGGATTTTAGGTAATTTTATTGTGTATGAGTGAAAACTATCCACAATATCTAGTTATATGTTGGTGACATACGGTGTGGAACCTAGTAAATTAGGCATGGTGTTTATTTTTACTTGATCGCCCTCGGGTTTTCTGATTTGAAGGCGTCGGGGAAGACCGCAAGGGGACATCCCGGGGATGCTCACACCGTCGCGACTGCGCGCGGCCCGCGCCATCATCAACGCCAAGCAGAGCGACCTCGCGAAGGCGGCGGGCATATCGCTCGCCACCCTCAACAACATCGAACGTGGCATCGGCGACCCGCGGACCAGCACGCTGGAGGCGATCGAGGCGGCGCTCGCCGGCGCCGGCGTCGAGATTTCCGGCGACGACGAACGCGATGTCATCGCCCTGCATCGCTTCGCCCGACCGAACGCCTTCGATGCCAGCCTGGCGATCCAGCAGGTCCTCGAGCTGCTCGGGCCGGATGGCCTGATCCGGGCCGACAAGGTGTTGTTCTTCGCCAGGCGGACCCGCACGGAGGACGACGAAGAGGTGCAGCACCGGATCTGCTTGCTTGCCGAATGCGGGGACCGCGCGATCCTATTCGACCGGGTCGACTTCAGCGTGGAAAATAACGTCCGGGCGGCGGAAATCGCCGGCATCATGCTGGCCGCCTTCGCCTATCACCGGGACAGCCTGTTCTATCTCGCCGAGCCGTTGGACGACACGTCCGAGCTCGAGCTCGAAGCGGTCGTCCAACATCTCCGCAGCCTCGATTGGCAGGAATTCGACCACCCGGCCGCGTTCTTCGATTCGTTCGACGATTGGGACGGGCGGGTCGCCGCCTTCGCCGAACGCGAGGGCCATCCGATGCGCGATCTGGTGGCTCTGGTTACGAGCCCTGAATCGCCCTGACCGTCAGATCGAGCGCCTCGAACACGGCCGCGTTGCGAACCGCCGTGCGGTCGCCCGGGAAGATATAGCGCTCGACCGTGGTCTCGCCGCCTTTCACTGCGGCCGCGATATAGACCAGCCCGACCGGCTTGGTCGGCGTCGCGCCGCCGGGCCCGGCGATGCCGGTCACCGAAACCGCGACATCGACCGGATTGCGCGCCAGCGCACCCTGGGCCATCGCGGCGGCGACTTTTTCGCTGACCGCGCCATGGCTCTCGATCAGCCCGGCGGCGACGCCGGCGTCCTCCGCTTTGGCTTCGTTGGAGTAGGTAACGTAGCCGCGTTCCAACACGTCGGACGACCCCGCATGAGCGGTCAGGCATCCGGCGATCAGTCCGCCGGTGCAGGATTCGACCGTCGCGAGCCTCAACCCCCGGCCGCGGCAGAGCTCGAGCAGCTCGCCGGCGCGTTCGGTGATCTCGGGTGAAAACATTTCCATCATTCCATCGCCCGCGCCACTAGATAGGTCACGATGCCGGCATAGAGTCCGGCGACCATGTCGTCGAGCATCACCCCGGCACCACCGGGAAGACGGCGTTCGACCAGCCGCGCCGGCCACGGCTTGACGATATCGAACAATCGAAACGCGAGGAAACCCACGAGGTAGACGATCGGGTCGGGCGCGACCGGGGCAAGCGCTAGCCACTGTCCGGCGACCTCGTCGATCACGATATGGCCCGGATCCTTGAGGCCGCCGCGTGCCTCGATCTCGCCGGCCGCCCAAATTCCCGCCAGCAGCGCCGCCAACGCGGCGATACCGAGCCCGACCGGCCCCCACTCTGCCGCGATCAGCCAGGCGAAGGGCAGGGCGGCGAGCGATCCCCAGGTGCCGGGCGCCACGGGCAGGCGGCCGACGCCGCCGCATGTCGCGATCAGGTTGGCCGGATGCCAGAACGGCACGTCCCCCGTACTCACAGCCGGATCGTCGCGACGGCTTGCGCCGCGATCCCTTCGCCGCGACCGGTAAAGCCGAGCCGCTCGGTCGTCGTCGCCTTGATGCTGACCCGGTCGGGCGAAATCTCGAGGATCGCCGCGACCCGCTCGACCATTGCCTCGCGGTGCGGCCCGAGCCGCGGCGCCTCGCAGATCAAGGTCAGGTCGAGATGGCCGATCGCGCCGCCACGCTCGGCGACCAGGTGGGCCGCGTGGGTGAGGAACCGTGCCGATTCCGCGTCCCGCCATTCGGCCTCCGACGGCGGGAAGTGGACCCCGATATCGCCGGCGCCGATCGCCCCCAGAATCGCGTCGGTCAAGGCGTGGAGCGCAACATCCGCGTCCGAGTGACCCTGTAGTCCGCGGTCGTGCGGCACCCGGACGCCGCACAGCATGACATGGTCGCCGGGGCCGAAGCGGTGGACGTCGAAGCCTTGCCCGACCCGGGTCTCGCCGCCGCCGGTCAAGGCCTCGGCCCGGACGAAATCGCTCTCGGTCGTGACCTTGAAATTGTCCTCGCTGCCTTCGACCAGCGCCACATCCAGCCCCGCGGCCTCGGCGACCGCGGCATCGTCGGTCAAAGTGTTGGGGGTCAACGCACCGTTGTCGGTCTTGCGATGGGCCGCCAGGATATCGGCGAAGCGGAAGCCCTGCGGCGTCTGGGCGCTCCACAGCCCGGCCCGCTCGACGGTATCGGCGACGGTCCCGTCATCACTGGCGCGCTTGATCGTGTCGCTAACCGGGACCGCTGCGATTGCCGCCGGGACGTTGTCGAGCGCCACGATCACCCGGTCGATCGTGCCCGTGTCGGTGAAGGGGCGGGCGGCGTCGTGGATCAGCACCTTGCCCGGCGCCAGTTGCTCCAGGCTCTCGAGGCCGCGCAGGCTCGACTCCTGGCGCTCCGCACCGCCCGGGACCGGCGGCAGGATGTCGAGACCCTGCGTCGCTTGTTCGTAAAGCGCCCCATCGTCCGGGTGGATCACGGCGCGGACCGCGTCGACCCACGGGTGGCCGGCGAACACCTCGATCGTCCGGCGTAGCATGGCCACGCCGCCGATCCGCCGGTATTGCTTCGGGACCGTCCCGCCGATCCGTGTTCCGCGGCCGGCGGCGAGGATCAGTGCGGCAGTTTTTGTCATCGGCTCCACGATAAGCCCAAGATAAGCCAGGAACGGCGGCATATTGACCCGCAATAGGGCGCATGCCAAGCACGGCAATGCGCGGGCCGTTATTCGGTGTTATATAAGCCAAAGATGGACGATACGGTGATCTTCAGCCTTTCGGCGCTCGTCGCCCTGATCCCGGGCGCGATCGCCTCGCTCAGGCGTGAGGCGCGCCGCGACGGCGTGTTCTGGGCGCTGCTCGGGGTCGCGCTCGCAGGCGCGATCTCCTGGGCCTATGTGCAGTTCGCCGGGGCGTGGCGCACCGGTCTCTCGGCCTCGCTGTGGGTCACGATCACGGCCAGCCTCGGCGTCTTCGCGGTGCTTGCGGGGGCGACGCGCGAGAGCTGGCGTCTCTCGCCGCTGTTGTTCCCCTATCTGGTTCTGTTGGCCTTGTTGGCGACGATTTGGAGCCACCAACCCGAGCATCCGATGGTCGGCGAGGCGCCGGCCG